>CAYSZE010000346.1:0-12102 GCA_964435255.1 uncultured Oligoflexia bacterium | reverse complement strand
AGAATGCGAAGCAATTCATGATAGAGATATCAACGCTGCTCGCAATATTTTCTATTTCGGCGCAGGACGTTGCGCTCCTACGGGAAGCCTCTCACTTCAGTGAGAGGAGGACGTCACCCATATTTATTCTCCTATGATTATTGACAAAACAATATCGTAGCAAATTATATTTATAAAATGTAAAAAATTTGGCAGCGTGTAAAAAATTTGGCAAGAAGAAAAAACTATTCTTTTTGTGTAATTCCTAAATAGTTTGCTACTCGTGAATATATTTTATTCCAAATAAATTTTTCAATTGGAATTTCGCCAGATAAAATTCCTTTGGCATCTAAAAAGAGTAATGTTTCTTTTCCTTTTATTTCAGAATACTGTTTTTTCCAAGGAACATTTAATAATTGAAAACCAACTTTAATAAATAATGGTTTTAAAGGCTCTGGCGCGCTTGTGACGACATGTGTATGTCCTGACTCTATGACTATTTTTACGACTTGTCTTATTAAATTAATGAATACATCGCTTTCACGGTAATCCTTATCCCAGGCAAAACGTGAAACCTCAACATATTTTTTTGTCCAAAGCCAATCAGGAATAGCTTCGGCAAATTCATTTAATTCAGATTTTTCTTTGTCATGATTATTAAAAATAATTCTTAAACAGGCTATTGGTTTTTTGCCAACTTTACAAATAATTTGCCGCGAAAAATCGTCAAATTTATCTTTATACGGATTATTATTTTCATTTTTCTCGTTTTCTGCAATTTCGTTTGAAATAATTTTTGGAATTTCTTCAAACAAGCCAATTTTTCTTAATTGATATACTTTCTCCATATCAAATTTATCCATGGCATAATAATGAGATAAACTATTTTCAATAATATCGACAGGCAAATTATTATCGCGCAATTCTTTTGGTGTGACTTCAACTCCGCAAAATAAAATGTATTCTACAAATACTTGGAGAAATTTAGAATTTTTTGTTTCAAAATTTACATGCACATAATATTTATCTTTTTCATTTTGCTTATTTGAATTTAATACCTGTGCTATTTTTGTATTTACAATAAATTCATCTAATGCGGGTATACTAACTTTTAATTGTAATTCTAAATTTGGTAATAAGGTTTTATTTCTTGCTGAAGTCATTAAGACCATTCCATTAGAATGGAGACTTTTTATTTTAAATATAAGCTTTTCTTGGAAAAAAAAGGGGTCTTCGCACCAGCAATGTGGGCTGAAAATATCGGGTATATCATAGTATTTAATATTTGCGACTTCTGGTTTTAAAGCGTATTCATTTATAAATTCTATACCATAACGTAAATATTTAATATCATCTATAACTTTAGAGACAACATAAACAACTCTTCCTTTACAAGTAAAGGTCTTTTTATCTTTAGTGTTATAATAAACTTTTATAGTGTCACTTTTTTTAGGGTAACTAGCTAACTTTTGATCGGCGATATAAATATTACAACCCCATGGTGAGATATCTGTTATTTCGCCATGAATGGAACGTACCTCGTCCATATCTTTGATATAAACTTTAATTCCTTCTCCTAAGTAAACACATCGCCGTGTGTCTCTTCTATTTTCTATTTCATCACTCATACCAACGTCCAATATGGAGGTCTATTTTTAATGTTTCCTAGTTATTTTCGGAATAAGGGCGGAGGATAAAATGATAATCTTCGAAGGAGTGTCAAATCAATGATAGAATGAGAAAAAAAGGAAGGCGACTGGGATACCAAGAATTAGAGAATCGATCCGATCGAGGAAACCCCCATGTCCAGGAAGTAAATTGCCACTATCTTTATAACCACCTGCTCTTTTGAATGCACTCTCTAATAGATCTCCTATTTGACCTGCTATACCCATGGATATTCCCATGAGGACGGCATACCAGGCTGGAAAAGGGAGGTTAAACAGAATATTCAAGACGTAGGCTGTCATGCCACTAAATACAAGACCACCAATGGAACCTTCAACACTTTTCTTGGGTGAAACCTTAGGAATTAATTTGTGTTTTCCAAAACGCGTGCCAACAAAATAAGCACCTGTATCTCCCATCAGGATAGTTGCTAAACAAAAATACAACTGCGCACTTCTATAGGAACCTTCAAATTCAATTAAACTGAGTTTTGTCAGACAGGCAGCAGGTAAAGCTAAATAAATAAATCCAGCAATAACGTTTAAAAGTTTATTAGAAGCTGTATGAATGTCATTAGCTCTTCTATAAATTAAAGCTGCCGAAACAAAAAAGCAGAGAAAAGTCCAACTGATGGGTAAAATAAGTATTTTTTCAGGTGAGTTTTTAAAAATAATGCTAGAAATAGAAAAAGTCAAAATGAGAAAAGCATAAGAAAAGCCAATGGCAAAATGCTTTGCTTTGAGCTTTGGGCGGTGCTGCTCAACGGCCACGGAACCATCCATAATATTCCATCTTAAAGCAGCAAATTCAGTACCTGAAAGAAATATTGCAATAAAAGTGATCATCACGAATAGTGGATAAAATAGATGATTTGGCGAGAAACTTAAAACATATATAATTATTGCTGAGAAAATTGCTGCAGTTATTAAACGAGTTTTGAGCATATATTAAAAACCAATCTTAAAAATAATTGATAACTATTCCGGTGATACCGGTTTGCAATCTGCAATATGCCATAGTATTCAAACTCTATCAAATAGACATTCCTGCGGCTATATGTGTCGCATACTTTGGAGTCTAATATATGAATGTTTTGCAGTTTAAGAATAAAAGTAAAGACAAGTATAATCACAATTCCTTTAATTCTAATGAAATTCACAAAATACCAAAATCTGTTTCAGCCATAGGAATAGATTTGGGTACGACAAATTCAGTAGTTTCTATTTTCTCTGAAGGAGATTCTCACCCTGTAACTTTAAAATATGGTGAAAGTTTATTAGTTCCTTCAATGGTATATTATGATCGAGAAAATGATATTACTTTAGTGGGAGAAGAAGCAAAAAATAAATTAGAAACATCACCAACCGAAGTTATCAAAAGTACTAAAAGAACAATGGGTAAAAATGTTACTTATTTTTATTCTAATGAAAGAATTTTTTCAGCAGAAGAAATAGCATCTTTAGTCTTGAATTATTTAGTATCTCATCCCGTTTTACAAGAACAAAAAGAAAAAAATGGTGGTATATGGGCAGTTATAACTGTACCTGCGCACTTTGACGATGCGGCGCGCCTTGCTACAATTGCTGCGGCAGAAAAAGTTGGAATTCGCGTGTTGCGTATTGTTAATGAACCTACAGCTGCTGCCCTTGCATATAGCATGATGCCAGAAGACAAAAAAGTTGAAAAAGAAACCCTTGCTGTTTTTGATTTTGGGGGAGGAACCTTTGATGTCAGCATAGTAGATAGAGATGGGTTTATTTTTAACGTTTTAAGCAGTGATGGTGATGTGCATTTAGGTGGCGATGATGTCGATGATGCTGTTGCAAATACTTTTCTTGCAAAAGTTCATCCACAACTTGTTGCGCGGCGAGCAACAAAAGAATCAGAATTGTTCCGAAATTTATTGGTTCATGCGGAAAATGCTAAAAAAACCTTTCAAACAGAAGGTTTAGTTGAAATTGCCGAGCAAGACCTAGATGGCAAAGGCTCCAGTCTTTCTCTGCAGATGTCACGTGAAGAATTTGAAAAAATTATTTCTCCCATTTTACAAAAAACATTATATCTAACAGAAAGTGCAATGCATGCAGCAAAAAGAAATCCTAAATATATTTCGCGCATTTTATTAGTTGGTGGTAGCACGCGATTGGTGCTTGTGCGAAAAATGTTATCTGATTATTTTCCCTGTATGGTCGATGCCCGTTTAGAACCCGATTTGGCTGTTAGTTGGGGAGCGGCACTTCAGGCCGCAATTATTTTAGGAATTCAACCTGACACCATTTTAGTTGATGTCTGTAGCCATACTTTAGGAATAGGTGTGGTTGAAAATACTGAAGCTATTAATGAAAATTTTAAACTAGTCGCACGCAAATTTGGGATTCCATACCCCGTTTCAGAACAAGAATTACATAGAAAATTAGGTTCTAGAATAGAAGAATTTAATAAAGAATTACAAAATTTACTACATGTAGCTCCTATTTTACATCGTAATAGTGCTTTACCTGCAAGACGTTCAGAGTTTTTTAATACTATTTATAACAATCAGCATGCTGTCCATGTTGTTGTTGTGCAAGGAGATGGGGATACAGTAGGTGAAAATAGACTGATAGGTTCGTTTTTATTTGAATTAGAACAACCTTGTCCTAAAGGAACACGTTGTGAAATTCAGTTAACTTATGACATCAATGGCATGGTTCAGGTTTTTGCGCGGCAACTAGGAACAAAAAATGAAGCAAAAGCGCAATTTGATAGTCGTACTGGTGAAGTTAAAGGATGGACCTCAATTTCTGATGATAAATCTAATCCTTTTCATCCTGCTGAACATTCTGATTCACAAGAATTGGTTGATCATGTTGAAGAGCATTTGTTATCCCAAACCAAGTTAAATTCTGAGGAAAATAAAAATGTTCTATCTTTCCCTTTTGGTGGTAAAAAGAGTACACAAGAAAATCATACTTCAAATCATACAAATGTTATGAATGCTTTAATGTTAAGAGCTAAAAGATGTCTTTCTCAAATGGACGCATCTTCATTGGAATTTTTAAAAATAAATCAATTATTAAATAACTACACAGAGTTATTAATAAAGTCTCAAGCTGGTATTGATAATGATGCGGAAATTGAAAATGTTGAAGACGATCTGCTTTCTTTATTAGAGGGTAAATAAATTAATGGTTAAAACTTTATTAAAAAAAATTATTGCTGAAATTGAAAATAACTTTACTCAATTTGAAGAATATTTATTGTCACCTGCTCAATTTAAAGAGTTTAAAAAATATCTTTCTAATTATAGAGGGATGAATGATAAAATAATAGATCAAACATTTGAAATTCATGAAGCCGCAGAGAAAAATGCTGAAAGTATAGTTAATTTTTTTATTAATATTTTTTCTAAAAATGGACTTGCTGAAGAAAATGAAGAAAATATTTGTTTTATATTAAATGAAGTTGAAAAGATTGTTAATTTAACTCTTTACTATTGGTTTGGTTTAAATGATCGAAATTACCAATTTCGGGCTCTTATTCATTTTTACCAGATAGAAGGACTGGGAGCTGTTTTTTTAACAAAAAATAAATTAAATTTTGCAGTTTCATTAAGTGAAGATGGTATTCGTTTTGGCAATTCAGAAAGTTCACATGAACCAAAAATATTGCCTGTTTCAAAAGTTTGTGAATTAAGACAATTTACTATTTATACTAATGAAAGAGATTTATTTGCTAGAACAAGAACAATTCAAAGAGAAATTTGTTTATTGATTGATGAATGGGAACATTTAAATTCAATTTTAGCTGTAGAGTATGGGCAAATATATCATGAGTTACAACAGAATCAAAATAAAAAAAATGTAGAAGCATTTGAGGCTATTTCATTAAAAATGAATAAGCGTAGAGACTCTCTTGCATTGTGGTGTTTAGAATCTTTTTGTGATTTTCAAGAATGGATCAGTGAAATACTGACCCAAAATAGTTCTAAAAATTTATTATGTGATGATATTTTAGCTGAAATAGATGCAGCATCAGCTGTTTTGCTTTCAGGATTTCAAAAAATATTTCTGCCAGCCTCAGTCAGTCGGCATAGATATTGCGATGACGTTTTGCCCTTTTTTCAAAAATTTGCGCAGGCAAGATTAAAATTGTACCCAGATGACTTGTCTTCTATGTTATTACAACAAGTTGTTTTGTGTAGTTTTGGAAATGATATAGATAAAAATATATTGTCTTATATTGATAAAAAAGCCTTTGAATGGAGATTATCTTTTGATCCTTCATCTGCGGTTAAAGCTTTTTCCTGGAAATATTCTAAAGATATGCATAATATTTTGTGTATGATTTACGGTATTTGTTTTTTAAAAAAAATAATACCTAATATGATAGATCCTAATTTTATCTCCGATATTGCTACGGCGTTGCAAATGCCTGATACATTTCCTGAAGGTGATGAAAAAAGAGTGATTTATACACAAAATTCAACAATTTCAGATACGGAATATGAAAACTTAGTAAAGACAATGACTTTTATTTTAGACAACTATACAAAACAAAATAAAAATAATAATGAACTTATTATCTATATTAAAACAACACTGCAACAAAAAAGGCTGCAAGTAGAATGAATAATTATTTTGATGAAAAATATGAAGAAAATTTATTTGTCCCAAGAAGACGTGCAGCGAGTGAAATAAAATTATTGCGTTTAGAACTTATTCCTAAAGGTAAAACTCCTTGTGAAGAAATAGGCAGTGAATGGTCTTCAGCACAACCAGCTGAAAATTTATCACCTTCAAAAGCAGCGACTAGTTTAGGTTTAGAAATATGGTCGCCACAATCTGTTGTTAAAAAACGTTATAAAACTTTGCAATTACGATATCCGCCAGATCAGTTTGTAGAAAAACATATTGAATGGCGCCCCTCAGCCGAGTTAATAGGCAATCCAAGGAGTAGATTAAATTGGTTTTGGCAAAGTGGTTTTGTGCCTTTACCAGAAAGCATTAATGAGTTTAAAGAGGGCTCCATCTGGGATAAAAATAATGCCGAGCCCATGATTCAATCAGTGATAGCATTAAAAAGAATTTTAGTTGACTACGATTAGAATATTTAAAATATTTCAGTTTGATCCAAAGCCATGGCTTCAAAGAATGTATAAGTCATATAAAAGTCTCCACTTTCACCAGCAGCTTCACTCCAAGAATTTCTTATTTTTAATAAATGTTGGTTGTCATCATAACCAATAACAAGAACCTCATGTCCTGATGTTGGATCTGGTGGGCAATAATTAATTTCGTTTTGCGGTTGTTTACATGCCCAGAGCCCGCCTGAAGTATAAGTAGAATCGACAAGCATATCAAAACCATTTACAGATATTTTATTGTGTGGGAAGTTAGCCAGTGCGACTCCAATCAAAACACGATTACCATTATTAATTGCTTCTTTTAATGCAGAAAGATCTGCTTTAGGAAGATAATTATAATGAATTAAATGTGACATGTTTTTAATGCTTTTTTTGGAATAAACTTCAGGAGAAATAACATAATTTGGTGTGGGGTAATAATTATCGTTACAGGTATTTTTTGCAATAATGCCATATTTTTTTAATGGTTCTAATATTTGAACTGGACTTTTTGCGCCATTCCATAAATTATTTCCTAGAAACTTATTCAATGATAGAATGCATTGTTGATCAATAAAATCTGGGCTTGTAAAAATATTAGTACTAATATTATTTGCTAGTTTAGCGTCTAATGCTGCTGTACTAGAAAAAGTAACACAAGTACCATATTTCCCTTGGTCCAAAACAGGAACATTTTCCATTCCTAAATCTATTGCACTTGAGCTTGAGTTAAAACCTATTATTCCAATGGAATAGTCTTGTTCACCTGAACCGTTATAATAATCATCCATTACTTTTTTGTTTTTCAATTTCATAGCGGGTGTCGTTGTAATTTTCATTAATGAAATTTGTTTTTCTTCAAATACATCATGAAAATTTTTATTTTTAACCTTTATAAAAGCCTCTTGCTTTCCTTCAAAATCAAACATGTCAATAGTTGAAGTAAATGCAGGTAAACTTAGAAAACTAAATAAAAAAGAAAAAATACAACTAATTTTTTTTGTTTTCATAAATAAGTCTCCTAAAGGTAAAAAAAAACTCCTCAAAAATTGAGGAGTAAATGCTTTTACTTTAACTCAGTATGGTCTGCGACCATTGCATTGAAAAATGCATAAGTCATATAAAAATCTCCTTCATGCCCAGCTGTTGTGCCCCATGAATTTCTGATTTTAAGTAACTGTTGTTTATCGTCATAACCAACAATAATAACTTCATGACCTGCATTTTGATCTGCGCAATAATTAGAACTATTGCCTGGTTGTTTACATGCCCATAAACCACCATCGTAAGATTTACTACTACCTTGAACTTTAACATCGAAACCATTTACGGAAATAGGATCTGGAGTATCTGCAAGAGCAGTACCTATGGCAACTCTATAACCAGCTTTTATTGTTTCTTTAACGACATTTAAATCAGCTTTTTCTGTGTAGTGATATGAAATTTGACCAGTATAACTTTTATCACTTTTAGCTTCATACTTATTGGTTGGAACTTTTTGTGATTTCTTAGGATAAGTTGATCCAAAACATTGTCCTTTTGGTATAATGCCATGTTCTTTTAAAGGTTGTAGTATTTCAACAGCAGTATAAGCACCATTCCAGTAGTCATTTCCTAAAAATTTATTTAATGCGAGACTGCATTGTTGGTCAATATAGTCGCCTAATTTTAATTTAGCGTCTAATGCGGCAGTAGAAGCAAAAGTTACACACGTACCATATGCGCCTTGATCCAATACAGGGACTTTACCCATACCAAGATCTACAGAAGTCGCTGAATTTGTAAAAGGTTTAATACCTTTAGTATAGTCTAATTCACCACCGTCAGCTTCCATTTTAGCTACTGCTGATCTATTTTTCTCTTTAAATGCTTCAGTAGGAATAAGAGTCATAAGTTGAATTCTTTTAATGCCAGATAGTCTGTCAAGATCAAAGCTACCATTTATTTCAATTTGTGCAGATTTGATTGGAATAATTACTTCATGAGAACCTTCAATTCTATAGTATTCATGAGCATAGCTAGAATATGAACAAATCCCTAATGCTACTAAAGAAAGTTTACTAATCAAAGATAATTTCATGGTAACCTCCAAAAGAATTATTAAATTGTCAAAAAATTCATGCTGAATTATTTTGTAATAATAAAATAGTTCATTGGTATAATGCATGACAGTTTGACTAAAAATACTGTAAGACATAAAAAAATATTCGTAAAGTTTGCTTTTATTTTGCAATATTATAAATAAAATAGATTACCAAATATTTTTTGTTATAAAAAAAAATATTTTTAAGAAGTTCATATTTTTAGCATTTATTGCTTTATAAATAATTGAATTTAATAAAAATATAGGTTTAATTTATTAAAATATAAATTAATTTTTGTTTTTCGGGTATTGAGTCTATTTTCATACTTATAAAAAGATTACCCAGCCAGAAAATTTTCAAAATTATAAAATTTCTGATTAATTTTAATTATCTTAATTTTATTTTTTTATAACTCTTTTTCTTTAAATTAAAAGCTAAATAAATCTTATTAATTACTAATTTAAAATAAATATTTTTTTTTATTAGTAATTAACATTGTTTTTGTTGGTTTATTTTGTTATTTTCTTTTTATTTTGAATTAAATATTTTTTAAATGCATTAGTTATTTGCTAATAATAAAGTAAAATATTATTATTAGTAAAAAAATAAAAAAAAGTAATTAATAAAATAAATACAAATAGATATGCTTTACGATGCAAAGGAATATGAATAAAATTTCTCGGTCATAAATTTGACATCTGAAATTTATTGAAAATTTATTACTTAATAAAATCACTAATTTTAATTTAAACTTTTTAATTAAAGCAAATATTACAAATAAATCACTAATTAAAAAATAAAACCGAAAACAATAATGAATTGTACTTTAATTGTTTATTTAACAAGGAGCTTTTTGATGGCTGATGGAAAATCAGAACATCTTAGAGTGGTTGTCATTGACGACCAATTGAACATGCGAAAAGCTCTTTATAGAATTTTCGATAAAACAGGACATTATGAAGTTGAAGATTTTGGGAATGCAAAAGAAGCTATTGCTTGGTTAAAAACCCATTCTGTAGATTTAGTCATCACAGATATTTATATGTCTCTAGGCGATGGCTTTGAGATCTTAGCTTATATCCGTGGCCGAGCGATGCAGAATGATATTCCTGTCTTATTTATTTCTGGGGAAGCAACAAAAGAAGACATAGTAAGAAGTGTTGACTTAGGGGTGAGTGATTATATTTTAAAACCTTTTGAGCCGCAAGATATTATACAAAAAGCAGAAAGTATTTATGCAAAATATAAAAATCCCCCTGAAAATATAAAAAAAATTCGACATGCTGAAGGACTTTTCTTTAATGAAAAATATGATGATGCAAAAAAAGAATTTTTAAGTATTCATGAAAAATTTAAACCAACAGCTCGCTCACTCATTGGATTAGCACAGACTGAAACCAAATTAGGGAACGTGTCAGCAGCATTAGAACTTGTAAATCAGGCGATAGAAAATAATAGTATGTATTATCCTGCTTATGCTGCAGGTGCGGATATTTTATTAGGCAATAAGAAAAAAAAGGAGGCTATTCCTTTTTTAGTAAAAGAATTAAAGATTAATGGAAAGCAAATTCACCGTAGACTTCTACTCGCTGATATTTATATTGAAAATATTAAAACCCCTGGTTATTTTGATAAAGCAATTGAACAAATGAAATTAGCATTACATGATGAACCTACCGATGAAACTCTTTTATTACGTTATGCAGAAATGTTGTGGAATTCGGGAAATAAAGAAAAAGGTGTACATTATTGTTTGAAAGCAAGAAGACAAAATCCTGAAAGTACAAAGTCTTTAATGCAGCTTGCAAATTTTTATATTCAAGATGGACATCCTCAAAAAGCAATAAATATGTTTTCCGACATATTAAATAAAAATCCTAACCAATACGATGTTTACTTATGTCGTGCTAAAATATTTGAAAAATTAAATGAAAATGAAAAAGCCATAGCTGATCTTAATAAAATTCCGAAAACAATTGTTGCCTTAAGATTAGATGTCTTAAAATCAAAAGGCCGTGTCTTTGCCAAAATGGGAAAAATTCCAGATGCTATAGCTGCATGTGAAGAAGTTTCAAACATGGAACCAACTGCAGATAATCTTGCAAGAGTTGGATTATTGTTTATCCGACTTAAAAATTATCGGAGTGCACTTGGTTGGTATGAGCAATCGACGCTTATGGATCCTGATCATTCAAAATATACTTATAATTTAGGCTGTTGTTATGAGGCTTTGAAAGACAAGAAAAAAGCAATTGAGTGTTACGAACGATCTTTGCAATTAGATCCTAATGCAAAGGAAACTATTGTAGCTCTTGCTCGCATAAAAGGGACACCAATACCAAATGCAAAACAAGCATCGAAGGTAAACCCGCCGAAAGCGAGTTGATGAAGTATTTTGCTTTTCTAATACGATTCATTTATGTTTATTTTGTGATTTGCCTGAGCAGCAGAAAGGCTTAAATATGAGTCAAAATAGAAATTCAGAAAAGTACAGAAAAAACAGAATAACATCAGATGAAGAGCATCAAAAATGGTTAGATCGTGAGAATTTTCAAGATTTAGCAAAAATAGGAGGAGATATTTTTAAAAAAACTGTTGCCACTGGAAGAGATGTTATTAAAGAAGTAAAAGAAAATTTCCCGAAAGAAGCTTCACAACTCCTGAATAAAGGCAAAGAGGAAATTTTAAAAGGTCTGAGCCAAGAAGTTGTAAAAAATATATTGTCTTTTGGAATTGAAAAGTTTTTTTCAGTTGCAAGACAACATAGGATTGAATTTTCTATTCGATTTAGAAAAAACGAAGAAGAAATTCAAAAGGAAGAACATAAGAAAGCTAAAAAAAGAGAAATGTAATAATCTAAATTTAATGTTTTATTATTGTAGCTACTTTTGATTTTTTCTGAAAAGATCGAACATATATCTTTATATTTATAAAATATATAAAAAAGATATAATTTAGCTTTTGCAAAAAATTAAACCTATAATAGGCAATTGACATTAAGTTTTTTTTTAAATAATTATCTGCTAATTTAAATTATTGTTAAAAATATGAAAGTATAGTATCATTAATAAAAGTAAATTTATATTTTACAAAATAAGTTGGTGGAAAATGCGTAATCTAAAAATATTTTTAATTCTTATCTTTATACTTTTTTCAAAGTCTTCTTTTTCTCTTACAAAAATAAAATGGGAACAAATTTTTATTCAAACAGCAGAATCCGGTTCAAAAGGGCTTGAAACTTTACTTATTTGGCCTGATACACCAGGT
>CAYSZE010000345.1:0-11960 GCA_964435255.1 uncultured Oligoflexia bacterium | reverse complement strand
TGTATTCATACTCAATTTCTAAAAAAGAGAAAGTTGAAAATAGTTTTTTCTTTAGTAAACAGCATAAATCTATATATATGCAAAAAAGAATTAATGGAATAGAAGAGGGATATGCAGAAAGATTAAAAGACATTATAGTCGAAACAGCATTTGTTATAAGTGGAAATATTTTAGCCGTTGACATTAAAGGTAATGTCTATACGCTAACAAATAAAGGTTACTTCGTCCTTTCTTATTGCGAGGAAAAACGTATTAAAGAACTCAAATTTTCTGGAATAATTTCTTGGTTTAAAGAATTAGAAAAAGAAAACTTATTAAAGGTAACATTACTAGGTTTTTACGTTGATGGTGTTGCACCTAAAAATATAGGGGCATTAAAAATCATGGGACTGGTAGATGAACTAGGGTATCAAAAACGCAATTTTTTAAATGAAAGTGAAATAAGTTTAAGCCAAGAAGAAATATTTGAATTACCAGGAATACAAGCCATAGCAGATATGCGGAAGGTGTTTGCAAGTGAAGAATTGAATATCACGCCTAGAAATACCAAACCTCTGCGCAGTAATATACCTGTTTGGTATTTACATGGTAACATTTTTATTCCCAAAGAAGCTACAAATGGACATATAATTACTTTATTAGGACTTGCTGAAAATAGACATAAAGTTTACATATTTGATACAACAACTGCGAAAGTTTATATTCAGCAAGCAATATTAGGTTCTGATTTAACAAACATATTTAATGAATCAACTCTTGCACTAAATACTAACTCATTTATTCCTGATTCTGAATTATTAAGTCATATTGAATTTAAAACAATTTCTTTAAATCCACAATTAATAGGAGAAACGACCGAAGGACTTGTTGTTTTATTAGATACAAAAAATAAAAAAGATATCCTCTTAGGTGTTAGTAAATATTGGGTTAATAAATTCACAAATAATGAAAACACAAATATCATTTACAAAACACTTTGCCAAGAATGGTTATATGAAGATTGTATTTTTATTGAAAATGACTATCCTAAATGGTATTTACCTATGTTAGATACTTTTGTCAGCGCTAAAAATTTATTAAATAGTAAAGATTTTTTATATTTAGGTAAAATGAAAAATTCAAGCAGCCATTATATATATAATTCACTAGAAAAAATAGTGTATTTAGTCACTAATGATCTCGCTTCTGAAAACATGACTTTATTGCTCCAAAAAATAGACGATGCTCTTTCCATTTCAAGTTTAAACTTCTCCCAAATTAATATCCCTCTATTAGAAAATATTTCACATTTACTATTAATAGGATATATAGATGATATTTTAAATAAAATATCTACTGAAAAAGAAATTTGGAATACTTATGCAACTATAGTCATTAAAGACAATTTAATTACCTTTGGGTACAATAAAGATAAAATTTCTTCCATATTTTCTGATAACGATAATGAACTATCTTATACTTATAGTGAAAATAATTTAATTATTTTTTCAGCTCGAAATAAGAGAACTTTAATTATATTAAATGAAGATCCACAGTTACAGTTTTTATCGACACCACCAGCTACGACTATCGCTTATGATTCTGAAGAGATATCTTTAGAAGTTCATACTTCAAGTACAATGCGCCCAAAATATCTCTGGCAATGGACAGCTAATTTAAATTCTCCTTGGCAAAACTGGCTCGATTCCAACGGCAAACCCCATTGTGGAAATAAAATTATTTATACACCAAGTGTCTATCAAGAAAATTTTTATTTTAGAATTATAGCCGACATTGGTATAGAACAAATTGTAAGTAATAATATTTATTTAAATATTCTAGGGCAATACAGTTCCATTCTAAAAATTTTAGAACAGCCACAAGATATAGTTGTGAACATAGATGAACCTTTTCAACTAAAAATAAAAGCTATCGGATATCGTGAACTCCGCTGGCAAGCATCAGCTGATGGTTTTGATTGGTATTATATTTCCTCAAAAACAATTTACGAGAAAAAAGCCACAGCAACAGATTCTCGTTATTATCGAGCTAGACTTGTCGGATTTATGTGGGATGAAGAAAAAAATGAAAGATTAGTTAATTGTAGTAAAGTCTTTTCTGTAACAGTGATCGGTGGTAACAATTTGCGTCCACAATTAAAATTTGAATTAACAACACAACCAAAATCAACTGTTGTAAAGTTAGGAGAATATTGGGAGTTGCATGTAGAAGCGCGTCATTATGAAAAAGTTCAATGGCAATATTCTCTTTATGCAGATAAATGGGAAGATTGGCCACGAGATCAAAGTATGGGACGCACTTTAACATTGGCACGACATGCCTATCCGTTTGATTCACGTTTTTATAGAGCTCGATTTACTCTTGACGATGAAAGTTATTATTACAGTGATATTGTCTCTGTTACTGTATTAGATGGTCATCCTTTAATAGGATTATTTAAAATAACTAAACAATTACCACAATCCATGCAAGTAGCTTATGGACAAGTTCAAGAAATAGAATGTAGCGCCGAGGGATATAAAGATTATCAGTGGGAATGGTTACCTCCTTGGCAAAATGCCTGGACCCCATGGAATGACGAGAAAGCTAGTAAAGTAACGGTTAAAATTGGTCGTATTACTAATTACAATGTGACTTATAAATTTAGAGTCTGTTTTACTCTTGCTGATGACTCAAAATATTACAGCAACGTAGTAAATTTAAATTATGTTCCTCTTGCTGAAATTGAAGCTATTAAAGCCAAAGAATTAATAATAAAACAACAACCAACTAATTGCGCTGTTGTTAAAAATGAACGCTGGTCTTTAACTGTAAAGGCTGAAAACTATAAATATCTAGCTTGGGAGTATTCAAATGATGGCAAAGAATGGTGTGAATTAACGGGCAATTTAACTTTTGGTAAAACCCCAACAATTTCACGGAGAGCCTTTATGTCAGATACAGGTTACTATCGAGTCCTATTTATTTGTCTAGATAATTCTAAAGCATATAGTGCTGAAGCATATCTTAACGTAACTGAACTTAATTGATCTAGCAAAATTCATTCATCATATCCAAAATATCATCATAGATATATTCAATAATTTAATTATATCTATTTTTTGATGTTTTTTGTATTTTTAAGTATTATTAAAAACACTCTCATAATGCTTTAAAGCACTGTCAGATGAATAAATAGCTGGGTAAATTTCATTTACACATCGCAGATCAGGCCAGCCGACTTCTTCTTTAAAAAAGGCAGCTAAAATATGAATTCTACATTTTTCAGCATCATGATATTTTAAGCTAAAAAAATCCTCATAATGAATGCGAAAAGATAATGGTAAATGCGCTAAATTTTTTACTTTAATTAACTTAACTTGTGTTGGAGGAAATTTTAAATTTAAGGCTTGGGAAAATTCGCTAGTGGCAGAAATATCTGCTTCACCTGTAACTATTAGAGTATTAAAGTTAACATTTTGATACTGTATTTTTTCAATTGTATTTTCTGCCTCAGGAACATATTGACATTTCAATAACGAATTATCTTCAAAACCAAAATCATTTTTAAATTTCTTATTATAATTTTCTCTGCCAACCATTTCATTACAGTAAATATTGTAGTGCAAATAAACTGAGTATCTATAATTACCTATTTCTGTCATATTAATTTCATTTTTATATTTAAATATATTTTTTATAAGTAATTCATCACATCTTTGAATAGCATTAACTAATAATGGAAAAAGTGGCGCGGTAAAATTATATTGTAAAAGCCAAAGAGATTTCTTTTTTATCATTTCGACAGTATCTAAGCTTAATTTGTTTAAGCACATTTTTCCATCAAACACATCTGTAAATATTTTTTTCAATTCAGTGATATGATTTACATTCATTATCTCTTTACAATAATGGGAATGAATACAATTTTCAAAAAATACCATAATAGGTTTATTTATAT
Organism: uncultured Oligoflexia bacterium; assembly: GCA_964435255.1. GTDB lineage: Bacteria > Bdellovibrionota_B > Oligoflexia > Silvanigrellales > Silvanigrellaceae > Silvanigrella. The sequence goes on along the minus strand of CAYSZE010000345.1, from coordinate 8,020 downwards.
TTCGTTCTAAGTAATTACTATGTCCTATAATAAAAGGAGATTCTAAATACACCTTTTTAACATTTAAATGATTTTTATGCAGAACTTGCTGCGCCCATATTGTTCCATAGCTTGAGGCGTAAATATAAATAGGTAATTTAGGATATAATTTCAGCAATTCTTGTACATCTTGTCCACCTTGTTTTGAATTGAAATATTTTAATTGTTCTTGCCAAATGGTTTTTAAATATTCAAAACAAGAAGAAAATATTTGATTGTCAGTATCATGAATACTTAATGCTTGTTTGCTTATAGGACAATGGAGTTTCTCTGAATGCCCCGTCCCACGGTGGTCTGGTATTAGTACTAAAATATTATTATCTTGTTTATATAATTCTTTAGCCAAATGTATATAAGAGTTCTCAGAACCAACAGGTCCACCACTTAATATAAGAATAATTTTATGCGGATGAGAATTTCCATACCGCCGCGCAAAAAATTCTATTTGACTTGATTTCTTATCTTGCCAATTAACTGGTACTTTAATTTTTATACACTTCTCTAACTTACTAAAAAAAGAATATTCACATCTTTGCCATTTATTATAAATATCTTTTTTTAAATTATTTTTATTTTTTGTATCAATTACTATACTATTTTCATAAGTTAAAAAATTTTTATTTTTTAACTTATGAATACCCCAAAATGAAATTAATATTACAAAGATTATGACACCTAATGCATTTGAAATTTTTTTGTATTTAACACTGACAATAACATTTGTACTAGAACGGATTATCTTTTTTAAATAATTTACCATACTTATCCAATCTAAAAAAATTCTATGGACAGTTAAGTTGATATTAAAAATTTAAAATAGCTTTATTGTCAAGGTTTATACTGTATTTTTGTTAAATAAATTAGCAGCAAATTCTGCATTATTAATGGTTGTCTATGTAAAAAGAATATTTTAATTTCGCTTCGAGATTCCTAATTCTTGTAATTTTTTTTCGTGCTGTTCTTCAACTTCTGCAACTTTTGCAGCTAAACTATCCATTTTATTTTTGTATATAAAGCTATCCAATTGACTTAATCTCTTATATATTTCTTCATACTCTTGTCTTTCTTTTTCAGACAAATTATTTTTATTTAATCTTTCAATTGCATTTTCTCTTTTTATCTTTTCTAACCAAAATAATTTTTCTTCTTCTGCTTGTTCCACATTGGCAGGTTCATTATTACTTTCGCTGAAAACTTTATTTTCTACTAAATGATTTTGCTCTGCATTCTGTTTATTTTCAATATTTTTTTGGTTTAAAATTAATGGAGAATTATGCGACTCAACTTTAGATGTTTTTAATATTGGGATTCTATCTACCACTTCCGTTTTCAAACTAACTTTAAAGATAATTAATACTCCAATAAGCAGTCCAATTCCTACTAATACTAAAAATTTAAAAATACCAAATTTTTTTTTCATTTTAATTACCTTTTTATTTCTCAATACTGAGGTCTTTAATCAAACGATACATTTCCTAAATATGAATAAGGTTTATTTTCTTGTACTTCCATGCGTTTATATAAAGTTTGGCTGTCTAAATTAGCAATTATTTTTCCAGTCTCTTGCGAAACAATTTGTTCATAAATACTTAAATAAGTCTTTTTGTCTATATCAAATTTGTTTATTTTATCCAAAGATTCTTTTAAATAAATTCCAGAAAGAACTAAATTTTTATTTTTTGCATTATAAGCCGAAGCATCATAATAGTCATTCATATGTTGAAGCATATTTTGATATACGGTATCTATTTCATTTTTTTCTAATAGATAAGTAGTATTAACTTGTTTACCATATTTACCTGTAAAAACCATTTTAAGTTTTGCTTTCCCAGAATATAAATCACAAATAAAGTCACTTGCTGCAATTTCAGCACTCGTCGCGCCTGTATTAAACAGCAACTGAGTTAAAAATTTATCTAGTTGTGGTTTAATGTCTTCTTTACTATCAATAATATTGGTCATTGCGTTTTTATCATAGTCGATAGAATAAGTGACTTTATCTATTTGAAAACTATTATCTAAGTCAAATTTTGAAATATCTGTATGCATAACTTCAGCGGCTTTATCTAATATTTTTCGGCGAAAAGTACTTAAATTAAAGGAAACACCTGAATTTAAATTAACAGTTACCGTGCCAAATTTTCGGACTAAATTTTTTTGTTCTATTCTGATAGACTCTGGAAACATAGGGTTTACTGCATTTCTTGCTCGCGATTCAACTGTAGCACAATTACTGGCATTCACCCCACCTGGATAAAAATTCCCCAAACTTGCATTTGTAAAATTAAAACTTCCAGTTAAGTTTTTAGGAAAGGCGAGAAAAGAAATGACGTTATAGTTATCAATAGAAAAAGAAACTGGTTCTCTACTTTCCTGAATATTAATTTGATAAACATTCTGCCCATTGGCAGAACTACATATAATACATAAATTTAGTAAAGTATATTTTTTTAATATTTTCATTTTATTTCTCTTTTACAAGAAGGCTCTAATTAATTAGAGCCTTAATAAGTTACTTGCTAAATGTTAAGGAACCTGAACGATCTATAATTTGAAATTCAGTAACTTTATCTTCAACCCAAATATTTGTTCTTCCCTTAAAGGTAGCTACAGCATTGGAACTGCCAAAAATAGAGCCCACCGTTCCTAGGACAAAAGAACCAATTTGGCAGTAGTAATTGTAACACTTTCCTAAGCTATTTGCGGCATACATGACGCCAGACGTAGGAGGAGAAACCAAGCCAGGAGGAGTGCTACCTGCATTCATCATTGCAAATTGTCTTAAGGCTCTATCAATCAATAGTGCGCGTTCTTCTCGCTTAATTTTTTCTTGTTCTTCTTGTGTGTAAACATAATCGCCATCGAATTTTAAATCAAACCAATCACTTGAATTTCTGTCTTCAACGACTGAATGCACACTCGATGATGAAAACCACCCACCAGAAGTGGATTTCTTTTCAATTCTGGAAAACATATTATAAAAGTTATATTTAGCAGTAAAAGAACGTATTTCTTTTGCTTGATAAGTATAATTCACATTCAAGCTTATATTTGCAGAAATATTTTGAATGTCAGAACCAGGGGCAGGTTCATTTACATTGGTATAATATACACAAGCACCAAGTAAGTTTAACTTAACATTTCCAGTCTTACTACCAAAAGGTAATTTAGGTTCAGCTTCTTTATCATGTAAAGTTGGTAATGGCGCATTGACATCTATGTTACTCACTGTTTGCGACTTTATTCCTGGAATAGAAGAATTAATAACAGCTGTAGCACTGGCATCGACGGAATCAGAACTATTTTTCAATGAGGCGTAAAAAAATGCATCTTTTATCGGAAGTTGTTGCCAGCTTAAATTCAAATTGCGATTCATATTACTAAAGTCACTAACAAGATCAGCTGAATTAATATTAAAGACCATAGTCGCCGTCAAGCCTTCTAATTGCACATATTTTTTATAACTATTTAACACTGATTCTTCAATGCTATCTACCATTTTTTGTAATTCAAGTAATGGTTTTATGCTTTCTTCATATTTAGAGCTACAATATGCATATTCATCATTAGAGCGTTGACATTCACTCTTTGTAGTATAATATTTATTTTCAGCATTTCTAAAATCAACCGTAACAAAAGATGCGTAATTAGCTAATGTTCTTTCGTACATATCTTTCGCTGCTTTAATAACTTCTGGACTTTTACCTAATAGAACAGCATCATCATAATCACTTTTTGCTTGTCTAATTTGCTGTAACAAATCATTTTTTTCGGCTTTTGCACTATTATAACGGTCTGTAGCCAGATCAAATTCAGCTTTTTTAGCTATGTACTTTTTATATAATTCATCTCTTTGTTCTTGAATCGGCTTATAAGCATCAGTCATTTTTTTTATTTTTTCAAGTATAGTTTTTTTTACTTCTACACTTTGATTAATAGCTTCTTGATCCTTACGAAGTGCAGGACAAAAACCTAAATTTTGATATTGTTGTACAGCATTAACAGAAACTTTACCAACACTTGGTGGTAAAACATACGCATTTTTACACTCCTCATCCATTAAAAATCCTGCGGAATTATTCGGAGTATTTACAGTTCCTAGCTTACATTTATTTGTAATTGTAGGACCTCCTGCATATACTTGCGCAGGTAACAATATTGTTGAAAAAACACCTAAAGACACAAGCTTTAAAGACATTTATTCCTCCTCGTAGCAGTGAAATTAAAAATATTAATAACTTTATTAATATTTTTTTTGGAATGTTTTAAGAATTATAAGTTATTATTTCTCATAAGCAATTAAATATTTAATATTTTTTCAATAAAAAATTATTCTTTTACTTAAGCCAAAATTTAAATTTAATTATTTAAATATTTCTATACTTTACATTTTTTATCTTTCGCTAAATATAAGATATTTTTTCAACTATTGAAAAAAAAATAATATAATTAGAAATAATATTTTTAAAATTTAAACCTCCAATAAATTTTTAAATGCTAGGTTTATTAAAAAAAGATAGACAATGTTCTTGAATAATGATAAGCTTAATCATAAAACAAAATAATATTTAAAATTTTTATTAATTTTCTTAATTTCTTGCTTTGTTTTATATAATTTTAAATTTTTGAAGTTATTTTTCTATAAATAACTAATTTAACTATTAATTTTTATACCTAGAGAGAAAAATGAAAATTTTATTTATAAAAATCGCAATTTTTTTTATCCATTTTTTTACTATTAAGAATTTTGCATTAGCAACTTTTTCCATCATTGCTATTGATCCTAAAACAAATGAAACAGGATCTGCATTAGCAACCTGTTTTGAAACACAATATAAAATTTATTCTGAGAAAAATAATATTCTATTAGCAGACTATGTTGTCTTTGAAAATAATGGTTATGGTATAATGAACGTTCAATCAGATATCAATGACTATAGTCCTATTTGGCTCGCAACCGCTTCCGCTATATTAGCACAAGATGAAGACTATTATACAGCAGAACTCATTAACAAATTTCTTACCCATCCCTATCAAGATAAAAAATACAAAGAAAGACAAATTTTAACTTTAAAAAAAGATAAAAATTTTTTTACAACGGCACATATTTATCATGGTTTGAATGTGACTCCAGCTAAATCAGGACGAATAAGACATAATATTGAAAATAAATATTCGATAGCAATAGCAGGCAATTTGATGACTAATGAGTTAGGACTAGAATTAATGGAACAAGCTTTTATATTAGAAAAAGGAAACTTAGCAGATAAACTAATAGCTGCTTTAAGTGCTTTGGGCGCAACAAATAAATTTGGCGACAAACGTTGCCGCGCAAAAGAAAATATTTCTTCTAATTATGCCTTTATTAGAACTTTTGTTGCAGGTAAAAAAAATATAGATCTTTACGTCATTTCAGAAAAGAATGTCGATGCAACAAAAATTCTTAAAGAAAAATACTCTGTATATAAAAGCAGATATTAGCGGTCCCAAAATTGAGTGGGCTCGAATCTTTTGCCATATTTAATGCTTAATTCCTGCAATTTTTCTTTAACAATTTTTTTCCCTATAACTCTGGCATAATGAAATGGACCTCCTAAAAAAGGAGGAAAGCCTAGCCCAAAAATGGCTCCTAAATCACCATCATCTTCTGACTTTATTATTTTTTCATCATAACAACGCGCCGCTTCATTCATAAACACATATAAACATCTATCTGCAATTTCTTTTTGATCAATATTTTTTCTTTCTACACTAAAATTCTTATAGATAGTTTCATCTGGTTTATCTTTTTTGCCATTCTCGTAGGTATAAAATCCATGGCTGTTTTTTCTACCTTTTCGACCTTCTTTTGAAACACTCGCTATTTCTTTTGGTACAAGCAAGCGATCTGAAAAAGGTTCCATTAAAACTTTTATAATGTGTTCTCCAACATCAATACCTACTTCATCAAGCAATGTTATAGGACCCACTGGCATACCAAATTTTTCCATCGCGGCATCGATATCTTCAATTTTTCCACCTTCAGCCAAAATATTTAAGGCCTCAGCAATTTGAAATGCTAAAATCCGAGTTGTATAAAACCCAGGCCCATCATTTACTACAATAATTTGTTTACCCATCATGGATGCTAAGTCAAATACTGCAGAAGTGGCTTCAGGATTTGTCTTTTCAGTCGTTATTATTTCAACCAATGGCATTTTGGGAACGGGAGAGAAAAAATGCATTCCCACAACATTAGCTGGATTTTTTGCTTTCGCAGCTATTTGCGCTATAGGTAAACTACTTGTATTTGTTGCAAAAATAAAATCATTGGGGGCAATATTCTCTTCACATTTTTTTAACACATCGTGTTTGATTTTTAGATCTTCAAAAACCGCCTCAATAACTAAAGATGACGAACGTAACGGTGAAAAATCTAATGCAGGACTGACTCTATAAATACGAGAATCACGTTCAAACCACTTCAATTTTTTCTTCTTAAAGCGATCATCAAAGTAACTGGCAACAGATTTTAAACCACGCTGCAAACCAAAAGCATCTTTATCAATTAGTGTGCTTCTAACTTCTTTTTCGGCAAGCACAGTCGCAATGCCACTACCCATGAGACCAGCTCCAAGCACACCGACTGCTGTATTACCCAGCTCTAAATTTTCAATGTATTTTTGCTTTGCTGCTTCTTGGACATTTTTAGCAAATGGGTTTTTCTTTGCGGCAGTCATGATATTAAAAATATGAACTAATGATCTGCTTTCCTCACTCACTACCAATTCACCAAATAATTTAGCTTCAATTTCTAAACCTTTTTCAAGCGGTTCTTCCACGCCACGCATAACACTTTCTAAAGCTTTTAATGGTGCTGGGTATCTTCCTTTTGTACTTTTTAAGACCATCCCGCGACTTTGTTTTGATATTAAAAAGCGCCCGAAGGGGTTTCCTTCAAGTGCTAACTTTTGCAAGTCAAAATGTCCTTGCATAGAAGAAACCATTCCAAGAGATGCAGGCAAAATTCTTTTCTTTGATTTATTTTGTTTACATAATGCAATTGCTTTATCTAATAATTGATTCTCAGGAACTAAATCGTCAACTAAGCCCAATTTAAGCGCTTTTTTTCCATCAACTTTTTTACCCGTTAATATTAAATCTAAAGCTGGAGCAATACCGATGAGACGCGGCAATCTTTGTGTTCCGCCCCCTCCAGGTAGAATTCCTAATTGCACTTCAGGTAGTCCCAATTGAGTTGATTTATCTGTAGAACAAATTCTATAGTGACAAGCTAGTGATAGTTCTAAACCACCTCCTAAACATGTTCCATGAATAGCTGCTACAGTAGGAATTTTTGCCGCAGCAAAATAATTTACAATACGATGCAATTCTCTGCTTCCTCTTTCCCCCGCATCTTTACTTGTAAAGGTATTAAATATTGAAATATCTGCACCAGCAGCAAAACAATTTTTCTTAGAAGATTTTATAACAATACCTTCAATTTTCTCATTCGCTAAAATTTTTGGTAAATTTTCATCCATATCTTCTAACATACTAATTGTAAAACTGTTAACAGCTTTGCTTTCATCATTCATATCTATTATACAAATATTGTCATGAATTGAAAAATGAAAAACTTTTGATTTAGATATTAAATTCATCTGCATTATATTTACTCCTTTTTTGTTACTTTGCTTCTAGTAACATTGCCATTCCAATGCCACCTGCAGCACAAACGGCAACAACGGCATATTTCCCACCTTTACGTTTTAATATCCGTAAGGCATTACCTATCAATCGTGCACCTGTTGCTCCAAAAGGGTGACCAATAGCTATAGCTCCCCCTTGCACATTTATTTTTGAAAAAGGAATATCACCAAATAAAGGAGAATCTAATTTTTCCCGACAAAATTTTTCATTATTTAAACATTCTAAGCAACTTAAAACTTGACCAGCAAAGGCTTCATGTATTTCATAAATATCAATATCATCTTTTGTT
>CAYSZE010000344.1:0-11242 GCA_964435255.1 uncultured Oligoflexia bacterium | reverse complement strand
AATAACGCTGGGCATACTATTTGGGTAAACGGCGAAAAAATTGTCACACAACTTTTACCGTCAGGAATTCTAAGAGAAAACTGTGAAATTGGAATTGGTGCTGGCGTTGTTGTTGATCCTCTTGTTTTACGTGATGAAATTAAAAAGATTAAAGAACAAGGTTATGATATCACCCCAGAAAGATTGCATGTAGATTATAGAGCAAGCGTTATTTTACCTTATCACAAAAATATGGATCTCAAACGCGAGCTAGAACGCTCTAAAAATACAACAAAAATTGGTACTACAGGCAGAGGAATTGGTCCTACTTATGCAAGCAGAGCTTATCGTGAAGGCCCCCGCATTGCAGAAATTGCAAATCCCGAGCTATTTAAAAAATGGTTAAAAACAAACCCGTATTTAGCAGAAGGATTAGAGGGAAAAGCTCTTGAAGAGTTTCTTGAAACTTGTGAATTGTTAAGACCTTACATGAAAGATTTGGCCATGATTGCTAACAATAGACTTTCCCAAGGGGCTAGAGTCTTACTTGAAGGCGCGCAAGGAGCTATGCTTGATGTCAGTTTTGGAACTTATCCCTATGTTACATCAAGTAATTTAGTGTCTGGATCATGTGCAGGTGGTCTTGGTATACCGCCCTGGAAAATCACCGATGTTTTGGGAGTAATAAAAGCTTATTCGACACGCGTCGGTAATGGTCCTTACCCCGCTGAATTAACTGGTCCTTTTGCTGATGAACTGCGTGAAAGAGGACATGAGTTTGGCACCAACACAGGTAGACCACGTGCTGTGGGCTGGCTAGATCTCGTCGCCCTCCGCTATCTTGCCAAAGTAAATGGCTTAACTGGTCTTGCAATTATGAAAGCTGATGTTTTAGCTGGCATAGAACATATTGGCTTAATTACATCATACAATGATAAAAGAACAAATTCAGAAATGGTTGGCTATCCTATGACTCAAAATGCTTGGGATAATGTTGAACCTGTCATTGAATATTATGACGGTTGGGAAAACGTAGCGACTGGTAAAAATCTGCATAAAAATTATAAAGCATTTGTTAAAAAAATAGAAGAATTTATCGATGTTCCCAGCGCATATATTTCAACTGGTGCAGAGCGGAACGAAGGTATCTGGTTATAAATATTTTGATTCATAAGCTTGAAATTACATTTTAAATTTCTTAAAGTAAATTGTAAATGTAATTTTACAGTTATAGCAATTCATTGCTATAATTTTTCTTTTTGGAGAATATACAATGACACTTCAAGGCAATGCTCTTATTATTCAGTCAGGTGGTCCTACTGCGGTGATCAACCAATCACTAGCTGGCATTATGGGCGCAAGTCGTGATTATCCAGATAAAATTCAAAAAGTTCTGGGAGCATACCATGGCCTGCACGGTGTCCTTTATGAAAATTTAGTTGATTTGTCGGCAGAAAATACCCAAGTCTGGCGCACCATTGCTATTTCTCCAGGAGCGGCTCTCGGTTCTGCTAGAATTAAACCAAGAATAAGTGACCTAAATAGAATTTTTGAAGTTTTTACCGCTCATAATATCAAATTCGTTTTCTATAATGGCGGAAATGACTCTGCTGAAGCAGCACAACTCATCCGCGAAGAAGCTAACAATAGAAATTATGATGTTCGTATTTTACATATTCCAAAAACTATTGACAACGATCTCATGGTTACAGATCATTGCCCTGGGTATGGCAGTGTCGCCAAAGTCGTATCCCATATTATTGCTGGTGATGATTTAGACAATCGCAGCTTTTTTAACAGTGTTAAAATCAATGTCGTTATGGGACGGCATGCAGGTTGGATTGCAGCTGCTACAGCAATTGCAAAAAAAGGTCATATTGATATTGAAGATGATGATGAAGTCGGACCACATTTAATTTATTTACCTGAAGTGGCTTTTAATGAAAAAAAATTTCTTGCAGATGTGCAAAAAACTTATAATCGCATCGGAAGAGCAACCATAGTAGTGGCTGAAGGTATAGCTGATCAGCTAGGTGAAGAAAAATTTGCTGGTGAAGTTGACGAGTTTGGCAATGCCTTATTATCAAGCTCAGGAAAACTCGGTGACTATCTCTCAAATCTCATAAAAAAGAATCTCGTATACAATTCTGCTTTTGGAAAATTGCGCTGCCGTGCCGATACTTTAGGCTATTTACAACGCTCCTTAGCAGGAATGTCTTCTCCGACTGATCAAGCCGATGCTTTTCTAGTAGGTTCCATGGCTGTTCATTATATGATGAAAGGCGAAACTGATAAAATGGTAACCCTAGTCCGCCTTTCTGGGTCTAATTATAAATGTGAAACGTCCTTATGTGATTTAAAATTAGTGGCGCAAAAAACAAAATTAATGCCAAGAAGTATGATCAATAAAGAAGAAAATGGTGTGACTGAAGAGTTTTTTGAATACGCATTACCATTAGCAGGTTCTGTACCAGAAATACATGCTCTGAAACCGAAGCATTTAAAAAAACGCCTTTTAGATTATGTTCGCCCCGAAAAATAGACTAATTAAATTTTTAGACTTATTCTATTTTAGTAGCCAATAAATTATTTTTGTGTTAAACATTCATAGATGAAGAGTTTCCTTTATCTATGAAAGGGTTCACAATGAAAGCGAATATCGGAATCAATAAATCGAATATAACAAAAATAGTAAATATTCTTTCTAATTATCTAGCAGACTCCTATTTTATCTATTTTAAAACTCATAGTTTTCATTGGAATGTAACGGGAATGTATTTTCAACCGCTGCATAAATTATTTGATGAACAATACAATGCGCTTTTTGCCAGTCTCGATGAGATTGCTGAACGTATCCGTTCTTTAGGAGAGTTTGTCCCAGCATCTTATGGACAACTAAAAGACCTTACTTGTCTAAAAGAAATGAAAGAAACACCTAAAGACATGGAAATGATTAAAATTTTAGCAGATGATCATGAAACAATTATTCGCAACTTAAGGAATTGGATTGATGAAGTTACTGCTGCTGGCGATGCAGGGACTTCCGATTTTCTTACAGCCAGAATTGAAGAACATGAAAAAATAGCTTGGATGTTACGCAGTCATCTTGTTTAAATTAACTACTTAAATAATTAAAACTATTTCATTGCACTAATTATATTGACTTCACTTAAAAGATAGATTATTTGAAATATGATAATATCATCACAACTTTTAACTTGTTTTTAATAGAAAGACTTATCTAAAAAAATTAAAAACTAGTCATATAAAAAAATAAAATAACATCAATTAAGACACTGTTACTCTTTAGACTTTTGTATTAAACACTTTATTGTAACAAAATTCTGTTCAGAAGGAGTTTAACTTGATTCAATATAAAAAAAATGTCTATTTAAATCAAATAATAAAAAAACCAAAAATAAAATTAATCATTAATCACCATGCAGGGGGGAATGCAACATTTTACTTTAAATTTCTTGAGTATTTTCCAAAAGATTGGGAAGTCTATTTAATTGATTTACCATTCAGAGCTTACCAGACAAATGGAATTCCTTTAGAAAAAAGAGAAGATCTATTCCAATTTTTTACCGAAATTTTCAGCGAATTTGAAGCTGATAAAATAGCATTATTTGGACATAGTTTAGGAGCTCATATATCTATTGAACTCATTCATTTTCTTAAAAATCATTTAAATACTGAACCAAAGTGGCTAGGTGTTTCAAGCAAAAATCCTCCAAATCCCCACAAAACAAATACAGCTATTTTAAATTACAACGATGAAGAATTATTGCTATGGCTCAAAAAAATGAATGGCACTCCAAAAGAATTATTAGATAATAAAGAAATACTTAATTTATTTTTACCCTGTATTAAAAGTGACATGAAACTATATATTAAGTTAAATACTACTTTCAATGACAAGGAAAAATTTGATATCCCAATTTCTGTATTTTATGGAAATAAAGATCCTTCAATTAACCCAGACGATATCAATAATTGGGATAATTTTACTCATCATAAATGTGATTATAATATTTACGATGGCGATCACTTTTATTTTAATAATAAAGAAAGTAAATTTGCACATGATATGATAGAAGCTATACAAAAATATTTATGATTGCTTAATTTCTTCTAATTTACTTTTTAATTGTTGAATTCCTAAACTATTTAACTGAAATACTTGCTGTTCTCCTGTCGTCAACCATTTTACAGCAAAAGTCGAATTTTTAATTTCGTCTTCTCCCTGAAAAATAACGGCTTTCGCTCCAACTTTTTCTGCATTCTGAATTTGTTTTCCGAATTTCGCTAAAGTAACAGGAGACTCAACATTAAACCCATTTTCTCTAAGCTGTAAAGATAACTTTAAAGCAGAAAATCTATCTTGTTCAGAAAATCGAATTACGCAGAAATCAGTTTGTTTACTTAACTTTGGCAAATACCCATGCACTTCCATAAAGTTAATTAATGCGACATCTCCTGCGCCATAACCAACACCTGGCATTTCATCGCTGCCAAAAGCTCCTACTAAATTATCGTAACGACCACCACCAAATAATGCTCTTTGATTTGTCGGATGACGATCAAAAAATTCGAAAACCATACCCGTATAATAATCAAATCCCCGCATAATGTCAGGCGAATATTTTATTACTTGTGAAGAAGTAAGTTCAGTTAAAATATCTAGTCTAATTTTCAAATCTTTCGCATCTTGGGAATACTCACCTAATAATTGAATAGCTTCATCAATATTAGCAGCCATAAATGAATTTATTTTTAAAATTTTATCTTCAGTTAAGCTTAAATTTTTACATTCATTAGTAAACACTTCATTTGATATTTTATCTTTTTTATCAAAAAGTCTTAAAATAGAAGCAATATTATCTACTGATATTTCTATCACATTCTTTAAAAAAGAATTAATAATCCCTCTGTGATTAATTTTCACAGCGAAATCGTCGTAAGTAGCACCTAATGCTTTTAATATTTCTATTCCTGTTAAGATAATTTCCACATCTTCATCAAGAGGATTGCCACCAAAAATATCAACATTGAGTTGATCAAATTCGCGTAATCGCCCCCGTTGCGGACGCTCATACCGCATGCAAGTGGGAATACTATACCAACGAATGGGTTTTATGAGTTCTTTTTGCTTAGATGCGACCATCCTTGCTAAGGTTGGTGTCATTTCAGGTCTAATAGCAAGTGTTCTATCACCCTTATCTTGAAAAGAATAAAGCTGATCTTTTACTATTTCTTCGCTCGATTTTGCAGCATATAGTTCCAAATGCTCAACAAAAGGCCCATTGTATTCTTCATAGCCATATGAATGCATAAGTTTATGGATTTTCGCATAAATGTATGATTTTAAACGTTGTTCAGGAGGAAAAAAATCACGAGTTCCCTTATAACCTTGGAGACTAAGTGCCATTTTTTTATTTTGTGTTGAAAGTTTAGACATATGGAGTTCCTGCAAGACTTCAAAAAGCGATGAGCATAAACGAAGTTTTGAGGTTAATAGTTGTAAATACCAGTGTCAATTCTATTTCAAGTTATATCGTACTTGATCTAAACTTATTACTTATGCCAGATTGCACATTTGAAATTACAATTATCATGTCTTGCGCTTGATAGTTTAAGAAAACGTTTTTATGAAAAGATTTATTTAAAAGTGGGTAAATACTATGAATAAATATTGCGAACAATGGAATCTAAACCCTCTTAAACTACCTAAGCATATAGGCATTGTGATGGATGGCAACGGCCGGTGGGCTTCTAAGCGCCACTTACCAAGAATAGCAGGGCATCGTAAAGGCGTAGAACGCGTTCAAGAGATCACTGAGTTTTGTGGACATATTGGCATTCAAGCCCTAACCTTATTTGCCTTTTCCGATGAAAATTGGCGGCGGCCTGAAGAAGAAGTAGGCAGTATTATGGGCCTTCTTCGCTGGTATATCAGAAAAGAACATGCAAAAATTGTGCAAAACAATGTTCAATTTCGTGTTATAGGTGATCGGAGAAAACTTTCACTAGACATTATTAAATTAATTGAAAATTTAGAACATGATACAAGGCACAATACAGGTATGCATCTCTGCGTAGCACTCAGTTATGGAGCACGTGGTGAAATATTACGCGCTGTTCGAAAAATAGTAGAACGGGTCAATAATAATAATCTTTACCCAGATGATATCGATGAAAACATTTTTGAAGATTGTTTAGACACACAGGGATTACCTCAATTGGATATGTTTATTAGAACCAGCGGTGAAATGCGCGTCAGTAATTTTTTATTGTGGCAAATAGCATATGCAGAATTATTTTTTAATGACGCCTTGTGGCCTGATTTCGATTCTGCAAAACTAGTTGAAATATTAAAACAGTATACTTTTCGAGAAAGACGGTTTGGCTTGACACCAGAACAAATTAGGTCAAATGAGACTTCTCTATACTTAAAGAGGTAGTTAACAAATAATGGATATACTGCATACTATTTTTTCTAATACAATAATTGCTTTTATCATTTTAATTAGCGTTGTTGTATTTGTGCATGAACTGGGCCACTTTTTAGCGGGTAAAGCCTTTGGCATTGAAGTCGAAGAATTCAGCATAGGGTTTGGGCCCAAAGCATATTCATTTAAAAAAGGAGCAACGGAATATCGTATCAATTGGCTTCCTTTAGGTGGGTATGTTCGCTTTTATGGTTCAGATATTGAACAAAACATCCCCCCTGAAAAAAGAGAAAAATCATTTTTATATGCTAAGGTTCATAAAAGAGCTATCGTTTCTTTTGCAGGTCCCTTCGCTAATTTTGTTTTAAGCCTTGTGGTGATGACGTTTATTTATTTATATGGCGTCCCATATAAACCAACAGTTATAAGTGTGTTACCTAATTCGGTAGCAGAAAAAAATGGTTTACAAACAGGAGACAAAATAACTGCCATCGATGGAAACAAAATTGAAAACTGGTCTGATTTATCGGCCAAAATAAGCACTTCCGCTGAAAAAAAATTATTATTAGAAGTTGAATCTAATGGCTCTAAAAAAATATTACCCATTACCCCTCTAAAGGAAGAAGTTGAAACCACACTCGGAAATAAACAAGTTTCAGGCAGAATTGGTATTACCCCATTGTTTAATTCCTCACATTTAGTTGTTTTACCTCATAGTTTTTTTTCAAGTATTGGTTTAGAAACTGGAGATAATATTACTAATATTAATGGTAAAGAAGTAAAATTTTTGTACCAAGTATTAAGTATTTTAGAAGAAGAAACAAAGTCTGACTCTGAATATAAATTAGCAAATAATATTACTACTGATAATTTAAAAAATAAAAAACTAGATATTACTTTTGCAAGAAATAACACAAAAAAAACTCTAAATATCGAGTTTGAATCACCTACATTAAAATTATGGGCGCATAAATACTTAAGTAAACAAAATACAGTTTCAAAAGATACTTGGAAAAACTCTCTCCTTACTTCTGATCAAACAGTCGCTGGGTTTCTCACTGACCTTAAAGATGACAAACAGTTAATTGCACAAAAAGCATGGCAAAAATGTGGGCTAAAAGAAGGACAAACTATTTATGCCATAGAAGGGCAAGGCAAAATAAAATCACTGCTCCAAATATTTTCTTGGCTTGATAATTCAACAAAAAATATTGCTGTTAGTGAAAATAAATCACTAAATATTAATATGACATTGCTTGAAAAAAACGGCAGTTTGACTAGTCTAAGTTGTGATGTTCCTTTACGTTATGGTTATGATCATTTGAACAGAGCAAATTTATTTTTAGATTTTCCAGTTAAATTTTTATCACAGAGTATTTCAATGCCTAACGAAGTTGCTAAAGCAACATCTTTTATAACTGCTATTGAAAAAGGTTTTCAATCTGTTTTAAGCCAAATTCAAATGACTTATAATGCCATTAAAATGTTATTTACGGGATCAATTCCTTTGTCTAATTTAGGAGGCCCCATTGCAATTGCTAATGTTGCAGGAGAAGCTGCAAAAGGTGGGCTTATTATTTTTCTAATGACAATGGCATTTATAAGTACAAATATAGGAATGATGAATTTACTTCCTCTTCCTGCGCTTGATGGCGGGTATTTGTTTCTAAACGCTGTCGAAGCAGCATATGGTAAATCTTTACCTAAAAATATCCAAATTACAGTGCAAAGAATTGGTATTTTTATTCTTTTAACACTTTTTATTATTGTTTTTTACAATGATATATTAAGACTTATTCGTTTTCATTAAAGGATCATTCTTGTGTTAAATAATAATTTAAAATATCCGCTAGTTCTCATTCTCACCCATAGAAGAGGTGTCGGAATAGCTATTATTCTCGATGAAAAAAAATTACTAAATTTTTTAAATAACGCCGAAGAAAACTTCTTAAATTCTTGTTTACATGATATAAAATATTCATCTAACTTTGAATATTTTATTCAAAATGAAGTTACTTTTACAAGAGTTATTGGAAAAACAGCTGAAAATTTATATGAGTTATACCAATTTTCCATGGGTATCGCAAATTTAAGCACCCTGAATATAAAAACATTTGCCGTAGGAATTGGTCCAGGTTCTTTTACTGGTCTAAGACTTGGTTGTGCATTTATAAATGGTTTAAAAATTGGCAACCCCTATTTAAATTTAATTCCTATCACAACTTTATTGACAGCTGATTTATTAAATGAATGTAACGAATATTTTTCTGCAGAAAATTGTAAATTACAATTGCATGAGTTTGATACAAATGACGAATCAACAGGTTATATAACTTTTTATGATTTATACTTTTGTCTTAAGAAACTTTTCGATGAAAATAAATTAGCAGTTGAATCTCTTATTCCTGAATATGGAAAACAGCCTGGTCCCGTATTGAAAATATTAGAAGGAAATAAAATATGAATTCTGAATTACAACATGAAGGAAACATCAAGGAAGATAATGTAACACTTATTTCAGACAGACGTAAAAAAGTAAAATCTAGTATTTTTTTACTTCCTAATTTAATCACTTCTGCCTCATTATTTTTTGGTCTCCTTGCTATAAAATATTCTATTGATGGGCGAATTAGTGGTAACGGCCAAGAATTCGTTTTTGCTGCATATGCTATATTAGCTGCTGGATTATGCGATGGTTTAGACGGTAGTGTTGCAAGATTAACTCACACTCAAAGTTCGTTTGGTGTGCAATTAGATTCCTTATGTGACTTAGTTTCTTTTGGTATTGCTCCTGCAATTGTCATTTATAATTATGCTTTAAACGATTTCTTCCGCCTTGGTTTTTGTGTTGCTTTTATTTTTGCCGCTTGCGGTGCTTTACGTCTTGCACGTTTTAATGTGCAAAGCGCTATGGGCAAAACGAGTGGAAATTTTACTGGTATTCCTATTCCAATGGCTGCGGCTCCTTTGGCAGTCTTTATTATGGCACAAAATGAATTAGCTACTTGGAATTTATCTGATCATGCACAATGGGAAGTTACGCTTGCCCAAACTCTCACAAACCCAGATGTAAGGAATATTACCTTACTTATTATCATGTTTTTGTTAGCATTGGGTATGATTTCTACATTTGAATATGTTAGCCATAAAGCTATGCATTTACCTAAAAAGAGACCATTTCGTGTGTTAGCCGCAGTTTTAATCATTTGTGCAATTATTTTTATTCTGCAATTTGTTGTTTCCCTAGCCCTCTTTTTAATAATATATTGTTTCCATGGTCCTGTTTTATGGATTTTCACCAGAAAAGATAAAGCAGCAGAAGAAGAAGAGCTTTTTGAAGCAGGACACAATTCGGAATAAGTATTTTATTTGAGGTTTTGTATGCTTGAACTTACAATTGGTATCGTTGGCGCCACAGGAGTGGTTGGACAAACTGCGTTAGAAATTCTTAACGACGAGTTTTCAGGATTTAAAGTAAAAAATTTAAGACTTTACGCATCGAAAGCATCAGCTGGAAAAAAAGTCCCCTTTAAAAATAACAAAATTACGATTGAAGAAGCATCACTTGATTCTCTGTTAAAATGTGATGCCGTTTTATTTGCATCAGACGCTAGTGTGTCAAGCGAATTTATTCCAAAATTAGCTGAAAAAGGAATTCTTTGTATCGATAAATCTTCTGCCTTTAGAACGCATCCTAATGTTCCTCTTGTAGTTCCTGAAGTCAATGGCGATTTGCTCAGTGCAAAAAATTTACAAGAATTTCCTGTCGTAGCAAGTCCCAATTGTTGCACTATTCCTTTAGTTATGGTTCTAAAACCTATCTTAGATTCCTTTGGTATTAAAAGAGTCATTTTATCAACTTATCAAAGTGTCTCTGGCGCAGGAAAACCTGCAATAGATATCCTAACAGAAGAAACAAAAGATTTTTTTTCAAAACAAGATCTCACTTGTGCAAAATCGAGTGTTTTTCCTAAATCAATTGCTTTTAATGTGTTTCCTTACGTTGCGGGTATTCTTGAAAATGGAGATACTGATGAAGAGTCTAAAATTATTGCGGAAACACGTAAAATTTTAAATGCTCCAAATTTCGCTATTGCGGCGACAAGTGTAAGAGTCCCAACATTTGTGGGGCATGGCGAATCTGTTACTTTAGAACTTGATACTTTAACATCGATAACTGAAATAAAAGAAAAATTAAAATTGTTTCCAGGAATTACTGTAATAGATGCCCAATCAGAAAAAGAGGAAGACTTTACTCAATATGGGCAATTTGTTACCCCACGTGAATGTCATGGTACCGATACTGTATTTGTCAGCCGCATTAGGCAAATAAGTGCATTTAAAAATGGCATTTCTTTGTGGCTGGTTTGCGACAATCTTAGAAAAGGCGCTGCATTAAATGCAATTCAAGTGATTAATACTTGTGCTATAAATGGAACTATTCAGGCTATTTTGCAAAAATAAGACGTGAAAGACTAAAAATGAAAAAATGGATCTCCTATTGCCTCATTCTCTTTGGAATTTTTATAAACCAATTTGCCTTTGCGCAAAAACTAAATGCTTGTAATACCAACGTCCTTACCTCTGCCAAATGTGTCAGCTCAGGCGTATTAATATATGAACCAAACCAAAGTTCAACCACATTTGCACCACCTTCTAAATACACAACAAGTGGCAGCATTGGCAAATTACAAATTACCTATTCCGTAGAACTTGATGCGAGAAATATTAGTGGATTTACTTATGATAAAACCAAATGGGGCGTTTTAATTGGCGATCCCAATTCATCACAATTAAATTATAATCCTGGA
>CAYSZE010000343.1:0-3054 GCA_964435255.1 uncultured Oligoflexia bacterium | reverse complement strand
GGGCATATGGCTAAAATGCATGAATACGCTGTTTTTTATGCTAAGAATATTACTTTTACAAAAACATACTTATTAGATTGCGAAGAAAAAAACTTCAAATTTAAAGATAAAAATGGTGGATTTAATATCCACCCATTATATAATAGTAATGAAGCTTTTACACCACTTAATAGACCAAATTTATATTATCCTTTTTATATTGGGCAAAAAATAAAAGATAACATAAATACATTTTTTGAAATAAGTCTAGACAATAACAATAATACTCCAATTTTTCCACCTAAATCAGAAAAAAACAATATTCAATTTGTCTGGCGCTGGGGTAAAGAAAAAGCCAAAAAAAACTTAAACCAAGAAATAGTTGGTTATAAAAATTCTAATAATGAATTTAGAATTGTTCAAAAAATGCGGCATACGAAAAAAAGAATTCGTTCACTATTAAATCAAAATGCTTTTATCTCACGTAAAGGAACAGCAGAAGTGGAAGATCTATTCCAAGAAAAAATTGCATCTTTTCCTAAACCTATAGCCTTAATTAAAACTTTCATAAAAATGGCCACACAAGAGAATGACATTATACTAGATTTTTTTGCTGGTTCAGCAACAACTGCCCACGCAACAATGGAGTTAAATGCAGAAGATAGTGGTAAGCGTAAATTTATCATGATACAAAATTCTGAACAATGTAAAAGTAACAGACAAAATAAAAATTGTCATTTTACTAAAATTTCGGACATAGGAAAAGAAAGAATCCGTCTTGCTGCAAAACAAATAGAGAAAAAATATAACCATAATAAAATCATTGATCTCGGTTTCAAAGTTTTTCGGATAGAATAATAAAAGTTTTTTAAATTCAAAATTTTTATTTTTTATAATATTTAAAATAAATATTTTTATAATTAAATTAAAATTAGAACTTAATTATTAATTTTTCTCTTTACAAAACAGAATAAGTAATTTAAATTTTGAATGTTAATTATGTATCATATTAACTAATTAACATCACATGATCATTTATTAATCTTTATAGTCACTTTAAATTAGGACAATTCAATATGAAAAATATAACTAAAACAATTAAGACATTATATTTACTTGTTCCTTTGACGTTTCTTACTAGTAATGTTTCCTATGCTGGTTTCGGCGAACAAAGCTGGTACTTCTATAAATCAGAGCGCATAAGTTACTATGTCCCACATGATCCCTCCAATCCTGTTGGAACCAATGGGGTTATTTTTGGCTGTGAGCAATTTCAGCCAAGCCAAATTTCTCTTCTTATTTTTTATGCTGGTGAACCACCTATTCATGAAAATAATACTGATGCAATTATCCAAAAGAAAATTTTACGTCCTGCAAGCCCAAATGGAAACGAAAGAGGGTTCATAATGCTCAGAGATGTTAAAAAATTAGCTATTACTTTTCTCTATGGCACTAAATATCATATTTCAAATCTCACTGGGACAGAATTTTTCGGAATTAATTGTGATACAGGCGATACATTTTACCAGAAGAACTAAATTTTATTGGGAATCTTATTTATACTTTTTTTAATTTTCTGACAAAAAAATAATTGCATTTTCAAATAGTTTAAATATAATAACAAGGAGCTACTGAATATATAATTTATTATTACTAAAGGTTTTAAATGAAATATTTATCCTTTTATACTATTCAAAACATTATCGCAGAATATAAATTAAATAAAAAATGGCCTGTTAATGCTATTAATATCGCCCAAAAAATATTTAATATACAAGAAAAAATGAAACTTTATTCTGATGATAAATATAGCAGCTATTGGTTGTTAAGAAGCTTACTCTTACAGAAAAATATTAATCTAACATTAATTAAAAAAAATTTATATATGCGCTATGGCGGTGATGAACTTGCAAGAGAAATACTTGTAGATTTATGCTTGCATGATAATTCACAACCTTATAAAATTCTGAATGCTGGTTCAGGGTTTGGCTCTGATCTGGTAGAACATGCCGCTTTATTACCCAATGCAACTTTTGTCGGCATTGAACTAAACAAAAAATATGCCAATCTTTCTACTAAAGTGATCCAAGCATTTCATCTACAAAAAAGAATAAAAATTTATTGTGCTGACCTCGCCAGTGAAAGCGATATAAATGAAATTTACAGGCAAGAAGGTCTGTTTGATGCAGCTTATTCCAACCTTGCTATTTTACATATCAAAGATAAACAAACTGTTTATCATAACATTTTAAAGCTTATGCATAAAAATGCAAAATTCAGAAATGAAGACTATACAAAACAGAACTTAACCGATTTAACATTTGCAGAAAATAAAATTGGTTGTCAAAACTTAAAAACGCCTACTGAAATGCTAGAAATCGCAAAACAAGCAGGATTTCAAGACTCAACTTTTAAAGATCTAACAGATAATTGGAAAGAATTTACTAAAAATAGAGCATTGCAATATAAAAATTACAAATCAGAAAAGAACTTAGTAAAAGAAAATTTTTTATTCGATATATCTAATTATTTTAATAATAAAAATGGAAGCGGTGGTGTGTTTACTCATACAAAATAATAAAAAATGAAACTTGAGCAACAGTATCAATAAAATATAAATAAAATGCCAGTTAAGAGTTGAGAATGTTTATTTAGAAAAAGAACATATACTTAAAAAGGCATGCAGAAAATCTCCCGAAAACATGGACAAGCAACCCCTTTGTTGAACGGACTTTGGATGCCGTTTGAATACCACTAGACTCAATTAACCAGTTGAATAGAATTTCTATTGATTGTCTAATTGAACTAACAGATTTAGAATAAACTTTTTCATCATATGAAAGAGATTTTTTACTTCTTGAAAGTTTAATTGGAGTATGCAAGATAGAATTTTTTCTAGCCAATTTTTGTTTAGTAGATTGATCGCAGTATGCACGATCAGCAAATAGTTCTGAGTGATTTAAATTTAATAGATCATTCTTAACAGCAGTTAAATCGTGTGTTGCAGCACGTGTTATTTTCATTGAGAGAGGAGATGCAAGGCGGTTATTTTTAAACAAAGCAGTAAGATGAAGT
>CAYSZE010000342.1:0-4448 GCA_964435255.1 uncultured Oligoflexia bacterium | reverse complement strand
AGTACCTTTTCCTAATGCAACTGATTTAACTGCCAACATATTAGGAACAGTCTTGAACCGATAAATAACTTCTTTACCATAACTTAAAAGTTCAATGTCAGATAACCCAGTTTCAATTACATAAGATCCATCTGATGTGGCTTGAATTTTATCATTATTTAAAGAAAATTTTGAACATGAACAAAAACATAAATAACTAAAAATTAAGACTAAAAAAATAGACTTCATTTTTTACCTTATTCATTGATATTTATTCATTATATTTTAACTTATGATTTTTACAAGAGGTCAGATATATTTTTCAAAATTATTTCTGTGAAAAAATTTCACCTTTATCTGCTAAAAATAATTTTCCATGAGAATTATTTCTTAATTCAGATTCAGTAAACAAAAATTTATAAATTTTCTCTGCCGCTTTAACAGGCTCTAAAATTTCTTTATTTTGTTGCATTTTTTTAAATAAATTAACAAGATTTAAGTCGCTACCAGGCTGTTGCAGAATATTATTTACCATATCAGTACCAACTGTACCAGGATGCACAGATAAACAAGTTAATTCATCCATAGCAAAACGTTTGGACAACCACTTAAAGTAATAAAGACAAGCCGCTTTTGTCCCACCGTATAATTCCAGTCCAGGTATGGGATCAACAGCCGCGAGAGAGGACAAATGTGCGACAAAAGGAGTAATTTGCGAACCAGTATCATTTTTACTCATAATAAAAGGTAAAATATCTTCAATAATTTCTGCACAAGATAAGTAGTTAACTCGCAGAGATTCTGCTTGAGATTGCCAAAACAAATGCTTTTCAGCACGATTCGATTCACTGACCGATAAAACTGGCATAACACCAGCTGCATAAATAAAACCTGAAATTTGTTTGCCATATAAATTTTTAGATAAATCTAGAATGGGACTATCGGTAATAGGGTTCAATAAATCCCACCAGATAAACACATCTTCAAACCCACATTGTCCACGGCCTAAATGAATAATTTTATAATTATTAGCCTTAATTAATTTTGCTAACTCAAAACCTATTCCTCGTGAAAAACCCGTACCAATCACCCATTTTTCAGTACTCATTGTCTCTCCTTAATTCATTTTTGTTTCTTCAAAATCCTTAAACTTACTTAACACAGACTTTGGAGATCCATTCATGACTAGTTTACCTGAATTGATCCAAAGAATACGATCGCAGCTTTCAATAGTCGAAAGTTGATGCGCAACTATGACTTGCGTTTTCCCTTGTAAATATTGATTGGCAGCATTTACAAGAATTTCTTCCGAACATGGATCAATTGAACTTGTAGCTTCATCCATAAGAACAATAGGTCTATTCTGCAATAAACATCTAGTCATACAAAGTAATTGTCTTTCTCCCAAAGAAAAATTTTGACCATTTTCCTTTATTTCAGAATCTAATATTTTTTTACCACCTACTAAAATCTTTCTCAATCCTAGTCTCTTTGCTATTTCAAATATTTCATCATCAGATATATTTTTATCTAATGTTAAATTATCTCTTAAAGTACCTGAAAATAAAATAGGCTCTTGTGAAATTATTGATAAAGAAGAGCGATAGTCATTCAGAGTGATAATGTTTTCCTTATCAATCCCTTGTCCTATCGCAGGTTCATAACCATTTATTTTTATACTACCTTCATAAAAGGGGTACAAATAATAAATCGCTTGTATAAGTGATGATTTCCCACTTCCTGTTTTTCCAATAATTCCAACTTTTTCTCCTGCATTTATTTGAAAACTTACATTTTTTAAAATAAGAGGTGAATGTTCATAATAACGAATACTTAAATTTATAACATCAAGACTAGCATTTTTTAAATTTGCCAATACACAACCTTTTTCTTTCTCAGAGAGACTTATAACTTTCTGATAATTTATCTCAAATTTCGTTTCTTTTGGTAAAGTATTCCCTTTTTCAAGATCCATTTTTAAATAATAATCCATCCGTTCAATACCAGTTAAGGCCTCTTCTATTACAGTTAACCATTCAAAAAAAACCTGAATAGTTGAAGAAGTCATTAAAATAAAAGTAAGAACAACAATAAGAGAACCTAGTGTAATATATTTATATTCCATTAAAAATGCACCTAATATTCCCGTTATAAACAAAACTGAGATATTCAGAATAGCCATTTTTAAAGAAAATAAATTCATTAAATTATTTGTTTTCATTTTCTGCATAACAAAATCTTTTAGTTTTTCATAGAATTTATTTTTAAATATTTTCTCTTTCCCATAAATTCTAATATCTTTTACCCCTTGAATAGTTTCAGAAAAATGTGATATTGTCGGTGCTCTATTAATACTAAGCTGTCTTCTTTCTTTTCTTATACTTAATTTATTTTTTCTGTATAAAAGATAATTCAAAAATATTATTATAAAAATAATTGGCAAAAAATAATAACTTGCTAAAAATATTAATATACAATACAAAGTTAAATCGAATAAGATGGATAAAACTTCACTCAAGGGACCACCAGACATTCTTGTTATAGCAGCATAATCACTACTAAATCTTGTTATTATGCGCCCAAAAGGAGTCGTATCAAAAAAGGAAATAGGAAACCTAGAAACTCTAAAAGTTGTTTCATCATAAAATAATGCAGAGGCATTAGTTCCAATTCTAGATACATTCACTCTAAATATAACTGTAAAAATAAACCCAAAAACAGACAGAAATAACATTAGTAATACGAATTGAATAAAAGAATAATTTGAAAAAAAACTTTCTTCCATTTTACATATAGCGGGATTATTACATATTTTATCTGCCCACTTTCCAACTATATTGGTATTCATTAATAAACAAGCTCTTCCTAAAAACCCAAGAAAAACAAAAAATAAGAATTTTATCTTATTTTGATTAATTGCCATAGATATTGTTTCAAATATTGAACTTGAGAATTTCCCCGCACCAGCAATTTCATCTATATTAAAATAATTACCCATTATTCATTCCTGCAAAGCTAAATTAGCAATAAAAGTTCTTACTGTTTCTGAATTTTTTACTATTTCATTAAATCTACCATTCTCAATAATTTTTCCATCCTTGATAAATAAAACTCTGTCACAATTATGTAAAACAGATAATTTATGTGTAACTAAAATACGTATTTTATTTTTCCAGTGGCCATTAATAAGTTCTTCAATTAATTTTTCTTGAGTTTTAATATCTAATGCGCTTAGACAATCATCTAGCAATATAATTGGTCTATTAGAGTAACAAGCCCTTGCAAGTGATACTCTTTGTTTCTGACCACCTGATAAATTTATCCCTCTTTCACCAATATTTGAATCTAATCCATGTTGTAAATTTTCTTGATCACAATTAAATTGCGAAAGTTCTAAACATTCATAAACTTTTTTATCATTTTGAATTGAATAATTGTATTCAAAAGCGACATTATCTCTTAAATTTGAATTTATAACAAAAAAATCTTGTGGAACATAACTAAAATAAGATCTCAATTCACTAAGAGACATATATTCTACAGGTTTATTATTAATTTTGAACTCACTATAACTAATTTTAATTAAATTTAATAGAGCTTTTATTATTAAAGACTTACCCGCACCATATTCGCCAATAATAGCAATAAATTCATTCGACTTAAATTCTAAATCAATATCACTTAATAAAAATTTATCTTCATTAAAGTAATATAATTTTTTTATAATTAACGAGCTTTTATCTTTATTTTCAAATTCTCTTACTTTTTCAATTTCTTGTTCTTCTAACTCTTGTTCCCAATAATTTTGAATTCTTTTAATAGAAGTTAAACTATCGGATATAGAGACAAACATAATAGGAATCATCCGCATTGGCCGCGTTAACAACACAGCATATAACCATAACAAACTAAATATTTTTCCAGCAGATAAGGAATACCCTTGGTAGTAAATTAGTAACAACACACTAAATATGTTCAAAAAAAATGGTGCACTATAGCCAATTGAATTTATAAATGAAGCATTTTTAACCATTTTTATTCTATTTAAAGTTTCACTTTCACGAAAAATTTTAATTTTTTTTTCAAAACCTTCTATCCAACCAAGCATTCTTATAACGCGTATATTTTGAATCCATTCATTAACAATACCAATTCTTAATCCTGAAAATTTTTTACCGCTATAAAACAACTTTCCTTGTTTTATACCCAGAAGAATATTAAATATAAGAATTACAATTAACAACGTAAATATTGGTAGTGGATTTATACCTATAATAAAGTATATAGCAAAAGGGGATAGCAAAATTGGTATTATATAGGAAATAAAATTAGGGAAAACATCATCAATAAATGCGACTACAGTATGAATATCTGTAGCATAAATAACTAAAGAGTCACCAACAGATATTTTATTTGCTGCATCTGTTTTAACCCTTAGAGCTTTTGCATATGTTAAGTTAGATAACCAT
>CAYSZE010000341.1:0-6521 GCA_964435255.1 uncultured Oligoflexia bacterium | reverse complement strand
ACACTCAAGCGCAAGTGCCATAGCTACGCCGCATTATTATTATCCATCACCATTAACCCATACGACTTCCACAACTCATAGCACTTCTGTTACTCCTGCGGCGAGAACGTCTACAACTCATAGCACTTCTGCCTCCTCATTCCCCACCGCAACAACTCCTGTTACAGACTCGAGCCGTAGTAACAGAAAATATGAACGGTTTTTAGATTTATTTTTAACATCTGATAATAATATTTTTGACTTAAATCATCAAATTAATCAATACCAAGAACATTTTAGAGTAAAATACCCAACACAAAAATGCTATATAAATATTGATGCAGCTCATCATAAAATATATCCATTACCCATTACTGAATATCCAAATATTGGTTATATTTCATATTGTTTGAAATTAAATGATATTGAAAACGGTATTTTAACCGATGAAACAAGAAAATTAGTCCGCTGGATTTCCGATCCCACTTCGACAGGAAAAATAAGAATTAACTGTCATGGTGATGGAGAAGGAAATTTTGCAATGTATACTGATGAATTAAAAGCCAATCTATTTGTTGAATGGTTAATTACTGCTGGACTAAGAAAACCAAACACGCAAAGTTATCAAAATGTAAAAAATGCAAATGGATTACTAACAATAAATTTATCAGGATGTTTACATGCTGCTTATAAAACTAATGTTGCAAAATTTAATGACCGAACAAATAAAATAAATAGCGCGGAACTTTCCGCGAATAAATTAGTTTTAAATGAACTTAAAAGACAACGTTTTTATGGTATAGAAGTGACTGGGGTAAGCGAAGTTGCTACCACTTATCAAGGGCAAAAGTATAGATATATTCCTAGAATTCCACGTTCGACTGATATAATATATTCTTCTGCCGCACCTTTTGATCTATTTTCTTTTGCCACATCAAATACAACTAAATCGTTTTTCCGTAAAAGTTATGAAAACAATAAAAACGTTTATATTCTTCCTACAGGATGGACAACAACAGGTATAAATACTAGAGCTGGAGCTATAATAATACCTAGTATTTATGACATAATAAATGATCGTAATACCAATCCTAATGGTGAACCTTATGAATATTGGGTTTTATCTCATGACAATCCCGCAAGTACTTTTGCCCCAACAATTGTTATACCTAGGCATTGGAACGTTGATAGAAATTCACGTCTGATTCAACCTCCAGTCGGTTGGTATATTGGGCGCAAATCAAATGGAGACATTTATTTAGAAGGAAGTGTAACAACACTTGAACAAAATTATCTAGATATTGAAAAAGTAACGCACTCTAATTTTAAAGTAAGAGAAATTTCTTAATGTATATAACAGCGAAGAATGATTTTTTCTAATCATTCTTCGTAACATAAATTAATAAAATTAAATTAATAATGAGCATAAATCTCGCGGGCATAAGACCATTCCACTGCACAGATTGCCACATCACAAACCACTCACCACCAATAATAATAAAAAAGAAAAACCATAATATAATTCCCAACATCAATCCAATTATAGCAAACAATTTTGCATTATTATATTGCAATGTATTATTTTTAATATTAATAAACATTTTAAACCCACCAATAGCCGTAAAAACACTAATTAATAGTTCAGTTAATATAATTGTATAAAAGAACAAACTATGAATAAAGGGAGATGATATTGCTCTTGCACGATGTAAATTATTAGGAAAAGTAGTATCCATTAATAAAACATGTTTAACAAAATCAAAATTTGATTGATAATCAATTATATTATTATAACCAATGAGAAAACAATAAATTGAGAAAATAAAAACAAGAAAAACTTTATTTATTTTCTCTAAAAATTTAATTTTATCCATACTAGTCCCTTAATTATAAGAAATATTCTGCAATTTAATTTTATTATTATAAAAATCAACTAAAGCAAATATATTTCTAAAGTTACAGCATTTTAAAATACAAAAATGATTGTTTATTTAAAAGAATAAAAAAACTAACGATCTTATGATTATAACTGATAAAAAAAAAACAGATCTAAATAATTTAGATCTGCTTTTTATAATGGAGCGGGAAAAGGGACTCGAACCCTCGACCCTCGCCATGGCAAGGCGATGCTCTAGCCAACTGAGCTACTCCCGCACCTGAGAGTAAATCTGTATCTACTGAAAGAGGTTCTCTGAGTCAAGTTGTTTCAGCGAAAAAATTCAAAAATTAAAGACTTATATATAAAATATTAATATTATTGATTAAATTGAACTTTCCACCTATTTTTGGGCTCATATGCACTCATATCAGAAGGAGGAATTGTCTTGCCTTTTAGCACAGATGTTTCCTTTTGTTTTTCATATATTATGGGCCATTCCGTTTGTTTACGGCTCATTCTCTCTTCAATATATTTAAAAAAAGTATCTTGTATGCTCCAATGTGTAAAATTATTATCAAAGAGAAAACCTAATCTATTAAATAAAGCCTGCACATTACAATCTGTGGCATATTTAAGAATTTTTTCTAAATCTGGAGAATGATCAATTTTTCTACACAAACGCACAAGTTCGTAAAAAGGAGGGCAATGTGTGGGTCTTTTTAAGCAGTCAACTAAAGATTTTTCAAAATTCGTAGTCAAAACAGCATATTCTACTTCATTTTCTCGTAATAAAAATGTTTCTAACCCATGTGGCTCAGGAGTTTGGCACCAAAAATAATGAACCCCTTCAAAACGAAAAGAATTAAATTTAGTCGGACTAACAACATAGATCGTATCATTTTCTTTGGGAATTTCTTTTGCATGTAATTGTAATGCCGAATGAAAACCAACATAAGAATAAGGAGTTATTTTTCCAGCAACTGCAAAAGGAGAACTCTTTTCGACTCCTGGCCTTTCCCCTATCTTACTCACCCTATATAATCCTTGTCGAATTGAGAATATATATCCTCTGGCTGCTAATTCACTGAGCCGTTTACGTAAAGTATTGCCAGTTGTTTTTAGCTTTATGCGGGCTTCTTCAATTGTAAAGATTTGACCTTGCCTGAAATGCTCATAGATTTTAGGTAACTTCATGCATCTCTCCAAATGTGTACCCTTTTTAGTAAGTACCATTTTAAAGGATACTTTTGGGAGTTTATCACGCTAGTCAAATTTAAGAGAAAAAGGTGTTAAGATGTTGACAGTAAAAATTTGGAGAATTTTTTGGCTCCGTTATTTCCTTGAGAGTTTACTCTTTTATGTTCCTTTCATAACTGTAGCCGCTATTTTTTCTTCAGGATTTGTTTATCTTGGAGAAGATACTTCTTCTATTTTTTTAATGATTTTTAAAAGTCAACCTAATCTTGTTTTAATTTCTTTTAGCAAAATTTTATTTATTTCTTTATTGCTTTGCCTAGGATTACAATTTGTTACTTCAGCATTTAATAAAACTACAAAAATAATTATAGGTTTTATTTTCTTTTTTTCAGTTATAATTAGACTAGGGGCATTATATCCAGGAGTTACTGAAAACTGGTTGATAACCCAAAAATTGGACATCATTAGAGACTTTTTTCAATTTATTTCTTCCTTAAAAGATGACGCTCGCAGAAGAAATTTAGTTGAATGGTTGCCTTTTTTCGTTATTAGTATTGCGTTTTTAATTAATCTAATTATACACATGAAATATTTAATATTACAAAGTAGAATTGTAAAAAAAGCCAGATCAAGCGTTCATATTAATGATTTAGATATAGAATCAAAAGTTTTTTCGATACAAGGTATGTCATTCGTTTTATTTTTCATATTTGGTACAATTTTTTTATATAACTTAAGCTCTTCTTTTAATATAATTTTACCAAAAAATGAAACTAAACAAGCACGACCTAATGTCTTTATATTTGCCATTGATAGTTTACGTTATGATAGGTTAAGTGATCCAAAATTTGCAAAAGTTATGCCTTTTTTAAAAAGTAAGTTAACAGAATCGGTTTACTTTAAACCTATGCTTGTTGGTATCCCAAGAACATTTCCTAGTTGGGTTGAAATAGCCACAGGAACTTATGCCTCTAAAACAGGTGTACGTTCTATGTTTCCGCCACGAAATGTTAAAATAGGACAAAAACAAACCATTTTTGAAGCTGCGAAGAATAGCGGTTATTCTACACTTTTTGTCTCAGATTTTGCTGGTGATATTTTCCCTCGGTATCCATTTGGTTCAATGGAAACAAATACACCTACATCTAATTTAGAATCACTTATTGAAAATGGAATAATTGCAGCTTTTAGTCCCATTCAAGCAACATTATCATTACCTAATTTACACAGACTTTTACCCGCATTATTAGAGACTCCTGAAATTTCCGATCCTAGATTAATAGGAAACGCTCTAGCAAAAAGCTTAAGTATCTATTCTTCAGTTTCTAAACCTATTTTTTTAACAACATTTTTTTCTACAGCGCATTTTCCATATGCAGCTCCTGGGCCCTGGTATGCAAAATTTCAAGAGAAAGATGCAAATGGAAAATATTTATTTAGAAAAACACCAGATCAAAATGTAAATAAAAATATTTCTAAACAAGCTGAAATTAATGATATTCAAACAAAGCAAGTCATCTCATTATATGATGGAAGTTTAAATGCAATAGATCAAAGTTTAAAATCAATTTTTTCGCAATTACAAGAAAAAGGCTGGTTGCACAATTCAATAATTTTAATTTTTGGCGATCATGGAGAAAATCTTTATGATGGAAATTTAGGAATGGGGCATGGAGATGGCGTAGCAGGTGAACATTCAAATGTTACACCTTTAATTATTTTTCTAAATGGAAATGCACAAACAAATTTAGCAGATATACCAATTAAAAATATTATAAGAACAATTGATATTGCTCCGACTATTGCGCGGAGAATAAATGTCGAATTAAACTCAGAAACTATTGATGGCGAAGCATTACTAGACATAAAAGAAAAAATGTCTGATTTTCCTTCTGAATCTGCCTATATGGAAACAGGAATTTGGTTTACTTCGGGATTAAACTCTCCTGAACATTTTCCCAGAATAAATTATCCTAGCGTAACTGCATTATTAGATATAGATGCTGGAATGAATTTTGAATTCTTTCTTCGCCCAGCTTATTCACAAGCTATTCCTGGAGTTAAAGAAAGAGCTTGGATAAATGAAAATTATAGGCTTATAGCAAGAACTACAACTCAAGGAGTAACATTATCGCTATTTTATAGAACAGACAAAAATGCTGAAAAAGATTTATTAAAAGAAAATGAGAAATATTTTTATTATAAAAATATTGCTGAATATATGTTAAGAGAAATGAATAAATATTTATTCTCACGCGGAGTAGAAGTTGTGCAAAGCAGTAATCAGTCATTTTTTTATGCGGAGAATATTGTTCAATGAGAAGTTACAAATTAAAAAAGCAATTCATAAGATTAATATTACGACCATTAAAAGCACTCAAACTTTCACTATTTTATTTTTATGGACGTATTGCTCTTGCTTTAGCAATAAGAGGAATAAAGTTACCAGGATTAAATGCAATTAAAAAAAGAATGCCACCAAGTGCTTTGGGTGCTTATGAAAGACAAGTTTTAATTTATGAAATAAAAGGCGAAAGATACTCATTTCGCTCAGGACCTTTATGGATAAGAAAATTTATAGAAAAAAGCTCATACTTTTTTGCAAAAAATAAATTTTGGCTTCTCATAGTTTTAAAATCAACAATTGCTATATTTATTATTGCTATTCCTATTTTATTTTTTGTTTTAATACGAGGTATATTACCTGTTCCAGAACGAGTTCCATATAATAATGTTACCTCAAAATTAAATTCTAATTCTAATTTAAAAGTTGATTGGCTATATACAGAAATATCAAATAAAAATAATAATATAATTGACAATGAATTTTACAATTATATTAATCCTGAAAATGCACGTGGCGTTTCTATAACACCCGTGTTAGAAGAAAATGCACCCTTGGGATTAATTCACTTTGGCATTGGTTATTATCCCATAAAATTTAATTTATTAAGAGGATTTCTTGTTAGTGATAAAGCTACCCTTACTGTTAATAAAAATAAAAATACCCCAATAGAAGTTGAAGATGGTAACAAGCTTCGAATACAATATTATTTATTCCCCACTAAAGACAATCAAATTCACCAATGTCAAATTCAACTTACTGATGAAACAGGCCGTATAATTACTAATTATATTGAAAACACGCCACCTAAAAATGTTGTTCGTTCGCCTTTTTCTTTAAAAACCGCATGGAATGAGAGATTTGTTCCTAATTCGACATCTAATTTTGGTAATCTTGGAGAATTTATTATTAATTTAAAATCTCCTCCTAAAAAAATTATTGCAAAAGTTACTGAAGTAACAAATAATTTCGAACAAAGTAATCTTGAAATAAATAAAACTGAAAAAGATTATATAGAAATTTTCAAGCAATCCTATGCAATAGGAAAAGCAAAAGGGATTGATGTGACTGATGACGACTGTATTTTTGCGTTAGGAGATTTCAGTTTTGAAAGAACAGTAG
>CAYSZE010000340.1:0-15465 GCA_964435255.1 uncultured Oligoflexia bacterium | reverse complement strand
TTGTGTTATTTTAAAAATGACTATTGACTTTACACCAACATTTAAGATATCTAAGCAATATAAGTGAGTGAGAATTTTCTTACTCCATTTTTATTAGTTTTTTCATTTCAGTTTTTATGTTTTTTAATTTTATTAAATTAATTATATTTTTTAAAATTGAAAAATTTTATAATTGTCATCCTTAAATTTTGATAAAGTAAATACAAAGCACAAGCTTCTGATTAATAATTTACCTTTTAATTTTAGGCGAATGCTCCTGTTTCTATAAATTATTAAAATAAGTGACTTTAAAATTTTAACTCAAAATTAATAGAATATTCTAATTAGACTTTAGAAACTAGTTTTTATTTTTATCTAAAGTAATAATAGAATTTATTAATTAACAAAATTTTATAATCACTTTTTTAATTATCAACAAAATTATTTATTTTTTTTGTTGATAATTAAAATAACATTAACAACCTCTATTAAACAAAAACAAATCCAATTAAAATTTAATACCACAAATAATATTTTTTAATTTTAACAAATTTTTTCAAAATTTACTTACTATTTATTATACCTATTAACTACCATATTACTAAACATTGCTTACTATTTTTAATAACTTATAGAATTAAAAAATTTGACAGATTTCTTGGATTAATATACTTTAAAGGAAACACACAAAAGACAATGCTAAAGGCCAAGGACTACTCCGGGATTAAATTCCGGAGGGGGAATTATTTAAAGCCAGAAAGCTCCATAAAAATGGAAAGAAGCTAGAAAAATTACTTTATTTTTCTAGCCTCTAAAAGTTTCTTCAATACCTCGTTTACTTTTGCAGGGTTTAATTTTCCACCCGATAGTTTCATTGCTTGACCAACAAAAAAACCAAACAATTTTTCTTTACCAGACAAATAATCTGCTAAGACAGTCTGATTTTCAGAAAGAACTTGTTCACAAATTTTTGCAATGGATGTGTCATCTGAAATTTGCACCAAATTTTTAGCTTTCACAATATCTTCTGGAGACTTATTTGTTTCAAGCATTTCTTCAAATACTTCTTTTGCAATACGTCCACTTATAGTTCCTGATACCTGTAAATTTAATAAAGAAACACTATAATTCAACGGAACTGGTACTTCAGTGAGATCATCAATAGATATTCCTTTTTTCTCAGCAACAACTTTACTAGCCCGCATAATATCAGTCATGAAGTAGTTAGAAATTAACTTCGGCTCAACTTTCCCATCCATAAGTTTTAAAAGATTTTCAAAATAACTACTATTGATTCGTGATGCAGTAATGACTTTTGCGTCATAGTCTGGAAGATTATAATTTTGTATCAACCGTGCTGCTTTGGTTTCAGGAAGCTCAGGCATTTCCTTTTTTACTTTTTCAATACGTTGTTTCGTTACAACTAAAGGAGGTAAATCAGGTTCTGGAAAATAGCGATAATCTTTTGCCGATTCTTTGGATCTCTGCGCAACAGTAACATTTTTATCGCTATCATAGCCACGCGTTTCCATTTGAATTTCACCGCCATTTTCGATAATTTCAAACTGTCTTTCTATTTCATAGGCAATCGCTTTTTCAATATATTTAAATGAATTTACGTTTTTAATTTCACAACGGCGGCCAAAAATTTTTGATCCCTTTGGTTTTATAGAAACATTCGCATCAGCACGGAAATTTCCTCTTTCCAAATCACCATCAGAAATATCTAAATTAACAACAAAACTGTGTAATTTTTTTAAATACTCTGACGCTTCCTCTGGTGAAGAAAGATCAGGCGCACTGACTATTTCAATGAGTCCTACACCTGAACGATTAAAATCGACTAAAGAACAATCACCAACATGAATATTTTTTCCTGCGTCTTCTTCTATTTGAATGCGTTCAATGCCCACTTTTTTACCATCGGCTAAAATAATTTCGCCACCAAAACAAATAGGTCTATCATATTGAGTAATTTGATAGCCTTTGGGCAAATCAGGGTAAAAGTAATTTTTCCGTGCAAAAACGCTGACATGTTGAATTTCACTTTTTAGTGCCAACCCCATACGAATAGCTAAATCGACAGCTTCTTGATTTATAGTTGGCAATGCTCCTGGTAATCCCAGACAAGTTGGGTCTATGTTTGAATTCGGGGAATCACCATAAGAATTTTTACTTGTACTGAACATTTTGCTTTTTGTCGCTAATTGGCAATGAACTTCTATTCCAATGACGACATCATACTTTTTAGTAATCTCGATTAATTTAGGATAATGAACTAATGTATTTCCTGTCATGGAGTTTTCTTTTCCTTTAATTTTCAAATAAGTTTTGTAATTCCAATTAAGTTTTCTTTTTCTAATGCACCCGCAAACGCTAACAACTCAGAATCTTTTCCAGTCGGTGCTAAAAATTGCAAACCGACTGGTAATTGTCCTTGCGGGACTAAAGCAGGAACAGAAATTCCAGGAACTCCCACTAAATTTGCAGGAATAGTAAAAACATCAAAAAGATATTCTTTAACAGGATCAAAACTATTTATACCAAAAGGAAAGGCACTGTTTGGTGACGTCGGAAGATAAATATAATCGACTTTAGTAAAAACGTCCTCAATTTGTCTCGCCATTAAATCACGCACAGCCTGGGCTTTGCCATAAAAGGCATCATAAAACCCAGCACTTAAAGAAAAAGTCCCAAGCATAATACGGCGTTTGACTTCTTTGCCAAAACCTTCAGAACGGGTTTTACAGTACAGATCAAATAAATCATCAGTATTTTGTGCCCGGTGCCCATAACGAATACCATCAAAACGTGATAAATTTGAGGAAGCTTCCGCACAAGCGATTAAGTAATAAACACTTAAAGTATGTTCTAAAGAGGGTATTTCAATATCAATAAATTGAACGCCTTTTTTTTGCAATTCTGTTTCTAATTTATTGAATTCATGCATAACATTATCGTCAACACCTTCTTTTAAAATACTGCGTAAAACACCTACTTTTTTACCACGCAAAGAATAATGCTCCTGATAAGTCTCATAATTTCCTTTTAAAGATGTTGCATCTTTTGGATCTTCAGCAGCAATGACTTTCATAATTAAATTTAAATCTTCTACACAACGGGCAAAAGGTGATATTTGATCTAAGCTTGAGCCAAATGCCACCAACCCATAGCGTGACACTCTGCCATAGGTTGGTTTTAAACCATATATTCCGCAATAACCCGCAGGTTGTCTGACACTTCCTCCCGTATCAGATCCAAGTGTCACGGGAGAAAAACCAGCAGCACATGCAACTGCCGAACCGCCACTTGATCCTCCACTGACTCGAGTTGTGTCATGGGGGTTTTTAACAGGGCCGTGTGCGCTATGTTCATTTGCAGAACCCATAGCAAATTCATCCATATTTGCTGTGCCAATTAATATTGCTCCCGCTTTTTCCAACAGCTCAATGGTCGTCGCATTATATTGCCCTTTATACCCCTTCAAAATTTTAGATGCACATTCCAAAGGAAAGCCTTGTTTCTGGATATTTTCTTTAATTATTATAGGAACCCCATATAAAGGTAATGCCGCTGGGTTCTGTTGATCACTTAAATACTGTGCACGAGAAAAGGCTGCTTCTTTTTGCAAACTGGTTAACGCATTTAATTCTGGATTTAAGCGTTCAATATTTGCAAAAAGTTCGGTTAAATATTCGCTAGGAGACATTTTGTTTGTCGTAAATTGCTTTACCAATTGTGAAGCACTGTGTGCAACATGATTTGCTGTGTATTTAGAAGCAAACTTATTTTTATACATCTTATATAACCTATATAAATTAAGTAGAAGGAGTTAAAATAGCGGGAACACGAACAAATACACCTTCTCTTTCAGGCGTTTGCTCTAAAAAAACCTGTGTTTGGATAGAGTTATCTATAATGTCTGCACGAAATCTCGAAATAATATCTGCATCATCTTTTTGATTAGCTTTAGCCATAATCAGAGCAGAGCGCGCATCGCCAGCAAGATCTTCAGGTAGGGGAAGGTCAGAAAGAGCTTTAAATGCTTCAAGTATTTTAGCTAGTTCTGCTTGATACGTTGCTATTTCTTCTTCTGTTAAGTGTAGTCTGGCAAGCTCTGCTATACGTTTGACTGTTTCACGAGAAAATTCTGTTGTCATATAAGAAAATCCTTTCAAAGCCCTCAAATAGAACAAATTGACAAAGTAATCTGACAGGAGCATTGAATCAACCATCAAATACATTTATGGATAAAATGGCTCGACTAAAATGGAGACACTCATGAGAATTGCAATATCAGGACATAGCGGCTGCGGAAATACTACAGCAACAACAAATGTAGGCAAAGCTTTACAATTAAAAATCGTCAACTACACTTTCCGTGATTTAGCGCGAGAACTTTCAATTAATTTTGAAGAATTACATAAAGAAGCCGCAACAAATCTCATCTACGATTATTTAACAGATTTAACCTTAATTAGAAATGCTATTTCTAATGAAAATATAGTAATAGGGACAAGGCTTGCAGCATGGTTAATGGATGCTGAATTAAGAATATGGTTGCATGCGCCCTTAGAAGCCCGAGCTTCACGTATCAACCGCCGGCAGACGGAAAAAGAATCAAGCTATGAACAGGTCTTATATAAGACATTAAAACGTGATGAACAAAATAGAAAACGCTATTTAAGGCTTTATGGGCTAGATATTGAAGACCATAGCGACTTTGACATTACAATTAACACCGAAAAATTAACGGCTGATCAAGTTTCTAGTTTGATAGTCGCCGCAGCAAAATGGGCGAAAAAAAGCCAATTAGAACGGAAAAATTTACATTTAGCGCGCATTCAAGAAATAATAGCTGAAAATCTGCAAATTCCTTTAGAAGCTGTGCAAAATCCTAAATACAAAATTAACATTGTTGAAATTTATAATAAATTAAAGAATGTAAGGTGACAATTTGGATCATTTCATTTATGACATAAGTGCATGGGAATTAGATCCTGATATTCAATTTCACACTCCTGGTGCAATGGAAAAAATTTTATTTAAACCACTGGGTAATTTATCTGAACCTTTTATTACCAACAAAAGATATCTTTTAAAGTTTCATAAACCAGGATTTCCTTGCCAATTTTGGTCGGAATATATTGCATGCAAATTTGCTGAATTTTTAAAGTTGCCTGTACAAAAGTCCTTTTTAGCTAGATATAATAATAGAGTGGGTGTTTGATTAGAATGGTTTACTTCTGAAAATGAAGAAGCACATGATGGCGGGGTTTACATGCGTAAAATTAACCCTAGTTATGATTCAAAAAAAGGAAAAAAAAATAATCTTGAAGATTTTATTTCTATTTTAACTGAGCTCGAGAAAAATGAAAATTTTCAAAAAGATTGGTATGATTATATCATAAAAATGTTTACTTTTGATGCATTAATTTGTAATATAGATCGACACCAAGACAATTGGTGTATAATAAAAAGTTCAAGCAATATCTCAAATTCTTATTCAAAATTTTCTTTAATTTATGATAATGGTACTTCGCTTGGATCTGCCTTACAGGAAGAAGCAATTCAAAAATACAATTCAGGAATTAAAAAAATAGAGTCCTATTTAGCAAAAGGGCGTCATCACATAAAATATAAAAGAAATGATGATGAAAAAGACAAAATAAAACATGTGGAATTGATTAAATACTTTATTAATATTTCAATTCATAATAAAAAACTAATAGAAAATATTCTCACATTTGATATTAAGGAATTTGAATCAAGCATAATAAATCTTACTTTATTAAAAGACATAAAAACAAAACAACAATTGTCTACAGAGCGACTAAAATTTATGTTATCTTTAATACAGTCAAGACAAAATGAAATTTGTTTATACCTAAACAATTTGGATAAAATATGAATACAAATCTCATGATAGAAAATATAATTGAACCTATAAAACTTTTATTTATTTGGAAAGATGAAAAAGGAAATAAATACAAAGTCGGTGAAATAATTAAAAAAAACAAAGAAGAAGCAGATCTTATTTACTCAGAAACTGAGGAAGATTTTATAAATGCAAAGAAAAAAGGATTTAATGGCTATCCTAGTTTTCCTCTCTCTCAAATTAGATGGGAAAATGTCATGTCTACGTTTTCAAGAAGAATCATGCAAAGAAAAAGACCTGATTTTAACAAGTGGCTTGAATTCAATAAGATACCTTCCTCTTTAAACGAGAATATTACAGATTTTGCTTTACTGGGTTATACAGGCGGAATTCTACCTTCTGATAACTTTATGTTTATCCACCCATTTGAAGTATCTAATAAAAATTATGAATTTGTGACTGAAGTTGCAGGAATCAGACACAGAAAAGATATTGATCTTAATAATTTAAGAGAGAATGATTCTGTAAGTTTTATTCCTGAACCAAATAATCCGAATGATAAATATTCAGTTAAAATTATAGTAGGAAATCTACATATAGGCTATATAAATAGATGTTTTGCTCAACGATTTAATGAAATACTTCAAAATAATAAGGTTGCTGCATTTATATCAAAGAAAAACGGGACTCAAGAAAGTCCTAAAATTTATATATTCATTAAAGTTAATAATGATTAGATAATTTTATTTTAAACGACAAAAACCTCACTTTTCTCAAAGCTAAAATTTTGACTAAGTTGTGATATTAAATATTTAAACTTCACATTTTCTGACGAAAGAAAACCAAATATAAAAATTCATAACACAATTTTTGTATTTACTTACGTTTAAGTGTAAAATTAATAATTATGATGAGTTATGGAAATAAAAAATTTTTCAATTAATAAACGGCTATGGATCATTGGTGGGCTAAGCTTTTTTATCCTCATTTTAATTGAGATTTTTAACTTATTTAGCATTGCAAAAATAGAAAAAAGAATGAATAATTTCAGTGATAATCAACTTTTAAGTGTTAAATTCCAAACTGTTGTCAATATGTTTAATGCCGAATTACGCACTGAGGTTTTTCGTGCAACAATTGCAGCAACTAATGGGAATAAAGCGGAATTAGAAATGGTGTCTGCTAAATACGATAATTTAACAAAAAATATGCGAAAACAATTTGCAGATATTGATGAAGTTACAAGTTTAAGTATAGAGACAAAAGAGCATAACAAAAAAATTGCAAAAGAAATTGATAAACAAATTTCATCTGGTCTAGAAATTGTGCGGTTGGCAGAAAAAAGAAATGTACAAGAAGCCCTTGTTAAACTAGAAAGTTATAATAAATCTTTTGATACCGCAAATAAAGAACTAAAAACGTTACAAGAATACCTTGAAACCGATATAAATAAACTAAATATGGAAAACGAGTTTGGAATAAATATTTTAAAACGAGTAAAATTAATTATAGAAACCATTTGTATTTTGATTATTATTTTCTTTTTCCTTAAAGTAAGTAAATCCATTTCACTTCAGTTAAATGATGTGTCAATAGTTTTAAAAGAAGGCGCAAACGAGGTGGGCATTGCTGTCATAGAAATGTCAAACGCCTCCTCTAACCTTTCAGATTCAGCAAACCAACAAGCAGCAGCACTGGAGCAAACATCAAGTGCCGTCAATGAAATTTCTTCAATGTTAAGTAAATCAGCCGAACTTTCCAAAACAGCTGAAAATACATCCAGCAGTTCCAAAGAAAAAGCCGAAATTGGTGGTCATATTATTACTGAAATGCGTGAAGCAATGAAATTAATAACTGAAAATACTGAATTACTAGCCTCACAAATGCAAGAAGGAAATGAAAAGTTTCAAAGCATTATTAATGTTATCCAAGAAGTAGGACAAAAAACAAAAGTTATCAATGAAATTGTGTTTCAAACAAAACTTTTATCCTTTAACGCTTCCGTTGAAGCAGCACGTGCTGGTGAACATGGAAAAGGTTTTTCAATAGTAGCTGAAGAAGTAGGTAATCTTGCACAAATGAGTGGAGCGGCCGCTAAAGAAATTAATAATTTATTAGAACAAAGTCTTAAAAAAGTTCATACTGTTGTTGAAGATGTCAAAAATAAAATTGACGAATCTTTAACATCTGCCAGAAAATCTGTTACGACAGGTTCTAAAACTGTTGAAAATTGTCGGAATGTCTTAGAAGAAATTCAAGCTTATTCTGCACAATTAAACAATATGGTGACTTCTATCTCAACCGCATCTTTGGAATCATCTCTTGGTGTCGAAGAAATATCAAAGGCTTTAATGAAACTAAATTCAGCGACACAAATCAATGCCAAAGCAGCCAATTGCTGCTCCGATGCTTATTCTATTTTGTCTGAACAAGTTCATAAGCTACGTACTTCTGCAACTTCCCTAAGACAAGTTATTGGTGGCAATCTTATTTTAGACAAATTTATTTGGAAAGATGCTTATGCCTTAGATATTCCTTCAATGGATGGCGAACATAAAATTTTAATCAATAAAATAAATAATCTCGCCGATGCTTTTGCACAAAAAAGCGATTTAAAAAGCGCCTTCCAAGATTTAGCTGAGTATACACAAAAACATTTTGCGCACGAAGAAGATTATATGCGTTCTATTTCATATCCTAGTTTAAATTCCCATCAAAAACTTCATACCAATTTACTTGCACAGGTCAAAAAGTTTGGTGAGCAAATCAATTCAGAAACAATCAATCCAGATGAATTAATGAATTTTTTAAACGATTGGTTGTTAAGACATATATTAGGTACTGATATGAAGTATGCTAAATATGTAAAAGAAGGTAACAATGATTTTAAAAATACCTTTTAACTTCTATCATACAAGTCACTTTGTTTTAAATTTAAGCATCTTTAGAAAACCTTTTCTTTCATTATCTGCCCCATAAATTTGACAAGAAAAAAAGTTTGCAATAAGTACACTTTTAAATGATAATGATTATCATTATCTAGTTTTAGCTATTAAACTTAAAGGATTTTTTTATGCAATTTAAACTCTTATCTCTTTTTATCTCTTTTTTTACACTCACTTGTAGCGCAATAAGCTTTGCACATTACCCCACATCCATTCATGCAGAAAATGGCGTGTTAACTATTCAGAAAAAACCAGAAAGAATTATTGTCTTAGAATTTGGAATTTTAGATGAACTTAAATTATTAGGAGTTAAACCTATTGGCATAGGTAAGAGTGATAATACGGAAGGTCAAGATCCGCTGCATTTACAAGATTTTATCAAAGATATTGCAAGTGTTGGTACAAGAGATGAACCAAGTCTAGAAGCAATCGCAAAATTAAAACCCGATTTAATAATTGCTGATGCATCATTTGTATTAAATATATTACCACAACTAAACAAAATAGCCCCAACCATATTGTTAAATGGCATCCTAGGAGATCCTAAAGAACAAATTAAAAATTTAAATATTTTAGCTAAAATAACAAATACAGAAAGTAAAGTTCCAAAAATTATAAGCAACTATGAAAAAACAAGAAATAATGCGTTAAATATAGCAAAAAAAACACCAAAAAAATCTGTTCTTATTGGTTACATTACTCCTAGTGGTATTTTCAGAGCTTTAACTTCCAATGCAATAGCAACTCCTATTTTAAAAGAACTAAATAAGGAAAACCTTATTAAAGAAACAGATGTCATGCATAGAATAGAAATGACCGTGGAAGGCGTCATCAGTAAAAATCCTGACCAAATCGCCATATTGTTAACTGATGGAAATTTGGAACCTTACAAAAAGCTTGCGGCACATCCACTATGGAAAGATGTCAGAGCGCTAAAAGAAAAACAAATATACTTTTTAGATCGGAATGTTTGGGCAAAAACCCATGGTATTGAAGCAATGGAAATAATGTACAAAGAAGCTGAAAATTCTGGTTTTTTACAAGCTATTCCACAAAATAAACAAAGTAAATTAAATTAACCATTGCAACCAAAAGCAAAGAAAACTAAATTTATAGTTGCCTAATTTTAACGAAATATAATAAATAACCTCATGAGGTTTATATGCAAAAAATAGCAGTTATCGGTTGTGGCAATGGCGGCCAAGCTTTAGCAGGACATCTCGCATTGTTAGGTCTTGATGTTAACTTATATGCACATCATAATCATTTAGGTGGTTTTAATGAAGTAAAATCCCAAGGAGGAATAGAGTGCCACGGTGCAGTAAATGGGTTTGGTAAAATTCCACTTATCACTACAGATCTTGCTGAAGCATTAAATAAAACAGATATTGTTTTTATTTGCCTACCTGTTATAGCCCATGAAGCAATTTTTATAAATATGTTACCTTATTTAAAAATGAATCATATTATTGTAAACTTATCTGGACAGTTTTCTGGTATTTTTCAGAAAGAAATACTGAATAGAGCCCACTGGGATAAAAATATAATTATTGCTGATGTAAGTTCATTTCCTTATGCGTGTCGTAGTGAAACTGCTGGAAAAGCAAATATTGTATCGATAAAAAAATGTATGGGCATAGCATCTTATAATATGAATTTAAGTATTGAAATTGCAGATCTCTTAAATAAATTTTTTCCTAGTCACTTAAGAGTCATGTCAAGTTTTATTGAAATAGGATTATATGATCCTTGCGGCATAACACACCCTGCTAATGTGATTTTTAATGCAGGCCGCATTGGAAATAATGTTGAATTTTATTTTTATAAAGAAGGAATTACAAAAGAAACTGCAATATTTTTAGAAAAATTGGACAATGAAAGAATTGAAATTGGACTTAAATTAAATATTAAATTACCAAAATTTCATGAAGTGATGAATGAATATTACGAATTATCTTTCAATA
Source organism: uncultured Oligoflexia bacterium (assembly GCA_964435255.1). Classification (GTDB taxonomy): domain Bacteria; phylum Bdellovibrionota_B; class Oligoflexia; order Silvanigrellales; family Silvanigrellaceae; genus Silvanigrella. The sequence continues at coordinate 4,699 of CAYSZE010000340.1, read as the reverse complement.
ATATTTATGAATTCTATAAAAATTCGCCGATTCATAATAAAAAAACCTTTTGCCCCAATGCTATCAACCACAGATATATCTCAGAAGATGTCCCCTACTCTTTAGTACCATGGTATAGCCTAGGAGAAAAAGTCGGATTAAAATCACATGCAATGCGCAATATTATAGAAATTTCATCTATCATGAATAATATTGATTACTTTGATAATGGCCGAAAAATAACTGCTGCTCATTTAAGAGAATTTCATCAATGTGGATAACAGAATCTGTTTTAAGTGCTATCATATTTGGCTCTGCAAGTGTTCTCATGAAGTCCTCAACTTTGCGTAAGCAAATTGATCAATATTTGCTATGGGGATTATACTTAGCTGGTGGCTTATTTTTTTATTCCCAAAGCTATTCCCAAATTCAATTAAGTAATAATTTATTGCTTTATTTATGGTCAATTCTTATTGGTTTAGGTTCATTTTACGGGAATTGGTTTGTGATCAAAGCCCTTGAAGTGGGACCTGCTAGTTTAACAGCGCCTATGTTAAGTTTAAATATTCCATTAATTATTTTAATGTCAATTTTTGTATATAATGAAGAAATTAGTTTTATTAAAATAGCAATAATAGTTTCTTTATTTATTGCTATTCTTGCTGTTAAAGTCGATCCAAATGAAAAACTAGTTATAAAAAGCAATCGCTGGTTTATTTGGGTTATTTTAGGTTCACTCTTTTTGTTTTTAAGAGAAGGTGGTCTTAAAATCACTCAAGAACTACACTTAAATAATACAGTAGTTCTTTTGTATTCATATATATTTTGTTTTATTTTATCTAGTTTAGCTATTATTTTGAAAGAAAAAAAATTAAATAATGGCTCTATTAATCTCAATTATTTATTTAACGTTATAAAATTAGAAAATAGAAAAAATGCTATTTACTTTGGTTTGGCAACAGGAATATGTTCTGGTCTGGGTTTGTACTTGTATTCTAAAGCACTTGTAACAGGACCAACAAGTTTAGTGGCATTAATATTTTCTGCAAGAAGTTTGGTAATAGTTATATTATCATATTTTATACATAAAGAACGCTTGTCATTCTTCCAAAAAATATCTGTTCTTCTTTTATGTTTAGGGTTATCGCTTGCTAGTTTTATCTAATAACAAGAAAATTATTTTTATTTTTATAACTTTAATTTTAGCATTTATTTTCTTATTTTTTTTCTCACTTTCTATAGGACCAATTCAAATTCCTTTTAGAAAAGTACTTGAAAATTTATTCCATTATTCAGACACATTAGAATATAGAATTATTTTTGATACCCGATTGCCAAGATCATTAACCGCTTGTTTAGTAGGCATTTCTTTAGGTCTAGCTGGAATGAATTTGCAATTAATTTCACAAAACCCAATGGCTTGTCCAAGTTTGCTTGGTATAAACCAAGGAGCAGGCTTAGGAATAGTAATTATTTTAGCTTTTTTTCCTTTTTGCCATCCCACATTATTTTTAACATGTGCCATAATGGGAGGTCTATTAGCTACAGCCCTTATTTATTTTATAGCAAATAAGACAGAAATTTCGCCTTTAAAGTTTATCTTAGCTGGACAAGCTATTAATGCTTTATTTTATGCAATTATTCAAGGTATTTTAGTTTTTTTACCTACTCGTTCAGGAGTCATTTTAATTAACTTAAATGGATCATTAGCTGGTTCCTCTTGGGAATTATTAAAATGGACTTTTGTTCCGTTAATTTTAGCAATATTTTTTAATTGCTTATCATTAAAACAATTACATATTTTAGCACTTGGCAAAAACACTTCTTCTGCAATTGGCTTAAACTATAATTACAGTATTATATTTTTTCTTATAATATCGTTAATTTTATCTTCATTATCGGTTGCTCTAATAGGACCAATCCTTTTCCTTCCTTTAATAATAAATCATTTTAGTAAAATATGTGTTGGAAACAATCCTTATATTTTAGCTCCTTTTGTTGGAGTATTTGGCGCATCTTTTATACTTTTATGTGACAGTGTCATGAAAATGATCTTTATAGAAAAAGAATTAGCAATTGGTCTTTTAATTGCCATTATTGGTGCGCCTATTTTAATTTTAACATCAAAGATAAGGAATAAAAATTGTAATGTATAAGGCAATATACAAAAAGAATTTTTATATATTTATATACTTAACACTTTTCTTCATTATTTGTATAATTTCCTTAAAAATAGGTATTGAAACCTATAGTTTTAGCAAATTATATAATACTTTATTTTTTCTAAATGAAAATACAAATTCAACTTTTATTATTCATGAAGTAAGAATACCAAGAATTATTATAGGAGCTTTTTGTGGAATGCTATTTGCTATTTCAGGTTGTATTTTACAAACTGTTTTTCATAATCCTATGGCTGCACCTGACATTTTAGGAATAAATGCAGCTAGTTCCTTTTTTCTATTAATTAATTTTTGTTATTTTAGTAATTATTTTTATACTTTAAATATTTACTTTTCTGTACTTGGCGCATTAATTGGTTTCACAATAGCACTTTTATTCACATTAGAGAGCAGAAAAATTTCCCCTATAAGATTAGTAATTGTTGGTATTGCATGTGGGGTCTTATTTAAGGCATTGTGCCAATTTTTAATTATGCAAACTAATGAGAAAACAAGTGCATTACTTAAATTTATAGCAGGTTCTTTATATCATGCAAATTGGGATACGTTTAAACAAATAATAATTCCAGGTAGTTTATTTTTATTTTTAGCATTTATTTTTCAAAAAAAACTAGACATACTCTTATTAAATGAGACAGAATCTAGAAGCATTGGGTTTGCAACGACAAAATGGAAGTTTATTTACATACTACTTGCCTTATGTCTTTCTGCCGTAGCTGTAGCAGGTTGTGGAAGTTTAGGCTTTGTTGGATTGATATCTCCTAATATTGCCAAATTATTTTTTGGGAACAAACATTCCTATAGTTTAATAGGATCTGCATTAGTAGGAGCTAATATTACTATTTTATCCGACTTTTTAGGACGAAATATTTACCACCCGTATGAAATTCCTGTGGGCTTAATGACTATTGTTTTAGGAGTCCCATATTTTATTATATTATTAAATAAATCGCGTAAAAATATTTAATTTAATGTATTTTCATAAAATAAAATGGGATCATTTTTTTCATTATAAAAATATTTAAATTCTATATTAAAAACTTGATTTAAAATTTTACTTTCTAGAATATTCTTTACCGCTTGATAAGCCTTAATTTCCCCTGCTGACATAACAATCATTTCATGTGAAAAATGCACGGCATGATTTAAATCGTGGTGAACCATAATGATAGTTTTTTTTTGGTCGTGATTTATTTTTTTTAATAAATTCAAAATTTCAAGCTGGTGTCTAATATCTAAATATGTTGTCAATTCATCTAAAAATAAGCAGTTGCTATTTTGTGCCAGAGCCATTGCAATCCAAGCACGTTGTCTTTGTCCTCCTGACAGCTCATGCAAATAATGATGTGAAAATTCTGTCATACCTGTAACTGCTAAAGCCCATTCGACAAAATGAAAATCTTGACTCTTCTTAAAATTAAAAAAGTTTTGATGAGCATAACGTCCATAATAAACCAATTGTTTTACTGTTAGATCGGCAGGTGCTTCTGAATTTTGTGCCAAAATGGCGACGTTTTTTGCCAATTCTTTTGGCTTTAAAGAGCGCATATTTTCATGATCAATATAAATTTCACCCTTCTGTAAAGGCAAAGAACCAGAGAGTAATTTTAAAAGAGTCGATTTTCCTGATCCATTAGGACCCACAATTGATATCATTTTCCCTGAATGTATGGCGACATGAATCCCATTTAATATTTCTTTTTTTGCATAAGAAAAGTAAAGTTCATATCCTTTAATATTTGTCATTGTTTGCTCTTTATAATAAATAAGATTTTAAAATGATAATAAATGATATTATCATTACTTGAATTAACATAAAATACAGAACACTTGCAAATAAATCTTAAAGGCAACTCATTAAATATTTTTAAATAAACCTGAATATATTTAATAATAAGCATTATTATAAAATTTGATTATCAAATAAAAATAATTTTATAGAATTCATGTTTACATTTTAAATAAAATGTAAATTTTTTAAAAAAGGAATACTTATATGAAATTATTTAATAAATTAAAATTTATTACAGTAACAACATTAATCTTTCAGCCTGAGGTATTTGCGAATCAAAATTACAGTCAATATTATCCAAATTATTTTCAATACATACATTATCCAACAGATTATCAATTCGTCTATCAAGGGTATCCCGTTACTGTAATTGATTCACAAATAACTCCGCTAACTGCCCTAAATATAAACCAAACATTTTACCATAATAACTATACTGCTGAAAATGTAAGTCAATTGAATTATTTACATGGTACCGCTATGGCTTCTATAATTGGTGCAAATTATTACCAAACATCCGAAGGTTTATATTATGTTGGAATTTGTCCAAGTATAGAAATCATTAATCGTGTGGCTTTCCCAAATGCAAATTACCCCATTTCAATTTATGAAGCGACTCAAGCGGCTGTTGCTACTAATAATGAACATATTATTAATATTTCAGCTGGAGACAAAGGAACAAAAAACGCTTCGCAATGGAATGATCTTCTCATAAAAATTGGGCAAGATAATAAAATTCTTATTA
>CAYSZE010000339.1:0-3301 GCA_964435255.1 uncultured Oligoflexia bacterium | reverse complement strand
AACTTGTTTTCGTGTTTAAAAAGCAATCCGGTATCTATGTGGTCATCATTGCTAAATATACTCTGACAAACATCATTCAAAGCATTTTTTACAAGGTCCCCCAGGTAGGTATTAAGATTCGCATCTGATATGGCAAGGTCATCAACACACATCTTTATGTTTTCAACGGTACACAATCCGTGCCCCATCTGATAGTAAAGCCCTGATGAACTGGCCATGTTACCGGCTGTTATCACGGGAGAGCCGGAACGGGTAGGCTGTTTCCAACCTACCACACCGACTGCAATGTCATTGATGACTGATGCCTGTATCATTTTACTTTGAAGGTAAACAATTAAATAGTACGTGCTTTATCCAGGCTGTATCCGTTGGAGTAATAGTTACTTTTATAAACCTCCAGTTCAGGGCATAGGCAACAGTTGCGCCGGTTGACGTATTGATTGCGCACGTATCAGTAGTAGTGCCTTTCCACGTAATTGTTGATCCGATCTGTTTATAAGCCCCTGTTGAGTTTTCCAATGCTCCATACCAAACGATTGTAGCCGTATTATCTGAATTAGTTTTCTGCAACAGACGGACGGATCCCTGGTAGAAGAACGGAGCAGGATTCTTAACTTCCCATACATAACTCGTAGCAGCCAGTATGCGACCGGTTGACGAGAGAGAAGTACCGGCAGTAATGCTGTTATTGACAGCTGTTGAAAGTCCTCCGGTAGTTATGGCAATTTGACCATTAAGAGCAAATCCAAAGGCTATAAGTGCCAGAAATGCAAGTATTTTTTTCATATCACACCTCCTTTGATTAAGCAGTTAACTGACCAAATGCGAGTACAGGACTTGCAGTTGATGTGGACATCGGAGCCGAAGCATAGGCAATGTCAACAGATACCTCAAACTGCATCGTCACATCCTGGGTATAGCCTCCATAAGAACCATTATCAGCACGTTCCGCATAAGCGTGAATAGCAAACGGGAAGTTCGGGAGTTCTGGTACAATGATCTGACCGTAGTCACCTACATAGGTCATTGCTTTTTCAGGATCGAGAGCCTTACGGTTCTGTTTCGGAATCCAGGGAACAATAGCGACAAGACCATTCTCGTAAGCAATCACAGATCCATCATAGGAACTGCCAAGAAGTGTCCTGGTAGTTCCGATTACCTGCATTCCGTCAAACTGGAATCCGTAGTTAGTAGCATTGGCTGATCCCTGTGCGCGAAGCCTCTGAGACAGAGAAAATGCTTTACTGTCTGCAAGTGCAATGATTTCACCCCTGTAATTGTTGTACCAAAGGGAATCCTTTGCATTCTGGAACAGGTAATTGATTTCAGAGGCAGGAACCTCGTAAACATCATCAGTACCGTTAAAAGTACCGTTACCACCTCCACCATTAACACCAGACTTGTCAGCCACCAGAAGGGCAGCCAGACCAGCGTCAAGACGAGCCAAAAGGTTGATGATCGCATTCCTCTGTGTTGCAGCAAACATCTCAGCGAATGAAAAGACATTGTTATCTGCCTGTTTCAGAGAGATGCTGAACGGTTCGGAATAAGTAGAATAACTGAGGTTTTCAGACGAGCTGTCACCCCTTGCGCCGGTATGAGCGGCTGCACGTGCTGTGCCATTAGTAGCACTCTGACGAACAGGGAAATAGACGGATACCGTCCTGTCTTCCCGTGTCCTTACTGCTGTTAAAGCAGGGTTGGCAATTTCTGCCAGGCTTGCGGCTTTGATTATGGCACTGTCAGGCATACGCCATTCAGCCGAAAGCATCCTTTCGTTGAACTTTGCCTGTCCTGCCAGAAGAGCCGATGGAACAAAATAAGACATTTTTTAAAAAGATTTAAGTTAAACAATTCGTTACTTTACTCAGATTCTTTGAAAGCCGGATTGTTTTTCTTTGCTTCCGCAACGGCTTTCAACCCGTCCGGCCCCAGAGGCTCGATCCCTTTTTTACGGAGATCAGCATAAAGCTCAGACATAGTGTTGTACTTCGTTGCAGCACCGCCGCCGCCTGTATCACCACCACCCATACCGTTTTTGTTGATGTACGGCTCCGAAAACGAAGCAATAACATCCTTCAACGGCAAGGGATTTAGCACATTATCCTTGAGTACATTGTCGCCTTTATAAATGACAACACGGTTGTCCTCCTTTGCGACACGGTGACTGTTCATAAAGAGCAAGGCAATATCCTCGGCTGGGATAATGGTATTTTTTGGTATGTGTTTAAAGACTTCCGTCTGTGTCTCAACCTGAAACAGACGAGTGTTGAAGTCTTTTGTAGATTTCTCGTTTTCCGATTTAAGGATACCGACCTGATCCTGAAGTTGCTTTTTCTCATCTTTGAGCTTCTTAACCTGCTCATCAGGGGTAATCTTTGCATCAGCAATGACTTTCTCTGCATACTTCTCAAGGAACATATCCATTGACTTGCCTTCAAAGTCAAAATTAAACTTTGCTTTCAGGTCTTTTACTGCTATCTCGGTAGCAGCTTTTTTCCCTTCATTAAACCGGTTTGTCCCGAAGGTATTTTTATCCTCTTCGGTGTATAGCACTGGAACCTCCAATGTCTCTTCTTTGTCGCTTTTGAATTTTGCTTCAAAGTCAGAAACTTCAAGTTTCAGAACATCTGCTATTTTCTTGAGTGTTTCTTTTGCGAACATTTAACCCTCCTTTTCTATGTATTCGACAAGGGTGTTCTGCTTCTGATCGTTCAGCGTAGCAGCGTGTTCGGCAAGTATGCGAACCTCTTTGATCATCCTGATCTTTTCTCCTTTTGGAGTGAGCGACCATTTCTCAAAGGTTTTAAAAGCACCTTTCGGGGCCGGTTCAGGCTCTGCATTTCCCTGCGGGGCCGGTTTACTTGCTGGTTTCGGGGCTGGCTTAGCCACTTCTTCGAGTGTCTCAATCCTGAGTTTAAGAGAGTCAACCTGCTCCATCACTTCAGGGGTTTGCTCTTTTTTCTGCAACCTACCAAGCTGCATCTTTAGAGCGGATAATGATTCTTTTTTTTCTGCCATTTGAATTTAAGTTAGTAATAAAAATTAAATCATATTTTAGATTTTGAATAACTCATCAATTCCTTTTCAAGTTCATTTGATGTTTTCATCAGCATATCTGATTCATCCATTTGCCTGTTCCATTCAGCAAAATACATCTTTGCTTTCTTAATTGCATCAGGAACCATCATTGCGTTCACCTCTTCAATGCTTTTATGAACATACGGCTCGACATACATCATTTTGATATAATGGTCTGCCATTGCCGTATTTGAGGCAAATTCAGAGTAATAAAACTGCT
>CAYSZE010000338.1:0-11591 GCA_964435255.1 uncultured Oligoflexia bacterium | reverse complement strand
ATCACAAAAGAAATGTCTTTTTTAAATTCAAGTGAAAGTCTGGTTGAAACAAAGAATCAAATTATAAATATTTTAGATGCTTGGAAAAAAGCATGGGAATCGTCTGATTTAAATGCATATTTAGCATTTTATTCCGATTCTTTCCACACTTTAGGGAAAAATAAGAAGCAGTGGCAGAATTATAAGACTAGTATTTCATACAATCGAAAAGGTAAAATAAATATAGAAATAAGTGATCCTAAAATTGTTGCATTTGAAGATCAGTTGTTTGTCTCATTTTTGCAAAGATATCAGGCTCCTGATAAAGTTGATTTTGGCAGAAAGTTTTTGTATTTTAAAAAAGAGAATAATCAGTTTAAAATAATTTCTGAAAAATGGTATGAAGAAACCCAAAATCCAGATTTATTAAGTGCTTTAATAAGGTCAAATAATGAACTCAAATAGTATTGTTAAAAAAGGAAATTCAAAGAAGTTTAATTTGATCTTTTTTGTCGATTCGGAGAAAACGTATCATTTTAAATTTAATTACATTATTTTAAAAATTTTAATAATTTTTTTTATTTTAGTTTTTGTTATTTCTGTGTTTTTCATAATAATTTCAATTTCTTTTTATAAACAAAATTTGAATTATGAAAATTATATTACATCATTTAAAAAAAATCTTGTAGAGTATTTTTTAGAAAAAGATCCTTTAAAAGAGAATAGATTTAATATAAATGTATCTGAAAGTATTAAAGATGACTCTGAGAAAATAATAATTACTGATGTTAATATATCAAATCCAAATCAGACTAAAGCTGACGTAGTTGAGAGAAAAAAAGAAGATACAAAAGTTGAAAAAGTTGAAGAAAAAGCCAAAAGTGAAGTTAATATAATAACAAATAGTAGTATAAGAATTGAGAATCCAAAAATTATACAAGATTTAAACAAATCAAAAATTACTTTTTCTTTGTCCAATATAAATCATTCTAAATTAACAATTTCTGGTAGTGTGTGTGCTGTTATAGTGGGAGTAAATAGTAAAAATGAACAAATATTTTATAAAATACCAGAAAAACTAGTTGTCAATCAAAATAATACTCCCTTTTCTTGTAAGGAAGGTGAAAAAGTAAAGTTTAGTAGATTAAGACCTACTGAATTTGTATTAGATAAAGGGAAATCCGAGTTTTTAATTAAACAAGTAAATGTTTATTTTTCACATAATGGCTTGAATGGTATTGTGTTAAATAGTTTTGATAATTAATATGACAGCTTGTCAAATTTTTGATGTGAAAAAAATACATCTCTGCGACGATATGTAGATGTACTTTAGCAAGAGGCTGCAGGTATGTCATTGGCAAAATTATTCATACAACTTTGCGTATTTTTTTCTATGGGAATTGTACTTATTTCCTGTGGTATGCCAACAAAAGTCGTGCAATATGATGACTTCTCAGGAGATGTAAATCAACCAATAATTTTTGCAAATGGCTGGGGACAAGATTATAATTATCCCATTATTGTAGATATTAGTGCAGCAATAAATAGTGAAAATTCTAGTTTAGTGACTTATATTCAAAATGCTATAAATACTTGGAACAATGCTGTAGGCAGAACAATTTTATCATTACGAACAGGGACTGTTACTAAATCGGGTAACGACTTTAAAGGTTTATTTTTACCATTAATAGAGTCTTATCATGCATTATATTATGATCAAATTAGTGGTGGCAGCGGGGGGTGGACTACAAATACTGGAAAACCTTCTACAACTATAGCTACAACAATATACTCTTCTCGCCAGAGTACCATTACAAATGCAAGTATTCGTTTTAATCGTGATACATATTATTTTGGCGAAACCACTACCGATTATAATACTTCAACTCAATATGTAGCAGATATGGAAAGTATTGCTCTTCATGAATTAGGTCATTTGCTAGGTTTAGGGCATGCAACAACGGAATCAAATAGTGTTATGTATCCTACTATCAGTGTTGGGCATAGCACTCCTTCTTCACCAACCTATGTCCGTTGTATTTCAAGCAATGATCTAGAAAGAATCCGTTCTGTTTATCCAGGAGGCAGTGCATCAACTGCTTGTATGAATCCTTAAATTTTTTCTAAGATCCATGCTTGATGAATTTTTTCATTTCTAAAGTCTTGTGGAATCGTTTTTTTAGTTACGTTAGATATCTTAAAATATTTATTAAATAAAGCATCATCAAACTTAAAAGATTTTAAGTTATTACTAAAAAATATGATACCATTAGTATTCAAAACCTTTGCACATTGCTGGATTAAAAAAACATAGTCTTTTTGGACATCAAATATTTCAAGCATTTTCTTTGAATTCGAAAAGGAAGGAGGATCGATAAAAATTAAATCGTATGTATTTGATAATGGTATGTCTTTAATCCATGCTAAAACATCTGCTCTTATAAAAAAATTATTTTCTAAGGCTAAATTATTTATAACAAAATTGTCTTTAGCCCACTGTAAATAAGTATTGCTCATATCTATTGTTGTAACAGAAGTAGCTCCTCCTAAAGCAGCAGCGACACTAACAGAACCTGTATATGCAAATAAATTTAATACCTTTTTATCTTTAGATAAATTTTGAATTAATTGCCTGGTTTTCCTATGGTCTAAAAATAAACCACAATCTAAATAGTCAGATAAATTGACTTTAAATTTCATTTTTCCTTCATTAATTATTTGGGTTATCTCTTTTTGTTCTTGCTTTTCATATTGGTTGAGGCCTTTTTGTTTTTTTCGTGCTTTTAAAAATAAATTATCGGCGTTTATATTAAAGAACGTTTTTAATTCTGTGAGACATTGGGAAAGCTTTTCTTTATCTTGCTCTATATACTCTTGCTGGCTTTTTGGGGTTTCATATTGGTAGACAACTAAAGCCCCTGCATAAAAGTCAATTGTATAAGGATATTGTGGTATGTCTTTATCATAAACGCGGAATGCGGTTATGTTTTCTTTTTTAGCCCATTTTTTTAAAAAAGCAAAATTTTTTTTAACACGGTTGATAAAGGTTGTATCCATATTTTTCCATCTTTAATTTATTAAAAAAGAATAAGTTCGCCTTCTTCTACAATGACTTGTAGTTTTTCAGGTTCAACAGCAATTGGAGTTTCATTGATTTCTAGACAAAATTCAACAAAAATACCAGCTACTTTTTCAAAAAGAAAAGGTATGACTAAGACGGGAGCAGAACTTTTATAGTCTAATATATGATACTGTTCAGCAAGTATAGTAGGAACCGTAATTTCAAAGGTCATGCTTTTCTTTTTTAAGAATTGCTGTTTAGCACGGCCCATAATTTGGTTACAAAGCTCACCGCACATATCAGAAATGGCAGCTTCATCGGCAACCGCATTGGGACCAAGCATTTTATATAGACAAGAAGCTAGAATTTTCCGAGTGACATTGATAGACATTGAGCCTTTAATTTGTGGACTTGAAAGCGAAATAACTGCACTGATTTCACTTAAACTTTCATTACCTGTCTTTAAAAAAGGTCTGCCAGCAACTATAGCGATGCTGCCTATGGAATTGAATATATGAATAGTTGATTCAAGAAATATTTTTAAAATATCAGGTTCAAAAGCACCATAGTCTCCTCTATTTGGATTGATAGCATATTTTATTTTGTCAGATAAAAGCTTATAGCGATAAGGTTTTACAAAAATATAATTTATTCCTAATGAAGTAAACTTATTCAAGTCATCTTTATTAGGAGTTGAAGTCGTAATGATAATATGAGTTTTAGAATGGGCTGGATTTTTTAAAAATGCATTGGCGATATCTAAACACGACATGTCTTTAAAGTTTTGATCGATCACGGCAACATCAAACTTAGCCTGATTCAGTAAGTCATTTAGTGCAATATTCTTTTCATAGAAAGTAGCTTCATGTCCTTCTGCACTTAAAAAGTGGTTTAGGTTTTCTATGGACTTTTTTGATGATTCAGCAATAAAAAGCTTAGCCATATTATTTTCCAAGAGATACTTCCATAACTAAAATAATATCCTTTTAATAAACGACATTTTAATTCTAAATTTTTGGTATTGCATACTCTTCAAATAGAGACCAGCACTTCATATCTTTGCTATAAAATGCCAACATAATTCCTACATCTGACCAATATTTATATCTTGCGTTCCAATATGTATAATAGCGGAGAAATAAATTTGAAGTTTTGCCGCTGACTAAGGAATCAGGTGTAGGTAAAAAGTCATCAATAAAATAACATTCACCTGCTTGTTCTAATCGTAAGAAGAGCAAATTTACAGGTGCTGGTGGGGGGCCACGAACAATAGGTGGTGTGCTGCAACTATTTATTAAAAGAATAAAAAGGCTTAAAAAGATGAACCTTTCTAGTCTTCTCTTTTTTGTGTATGTTGTTAAACGCAATTGCATTTAAGCCCCTTTCCTTCTGCCAATAACATCGGAAAGGTTTATAATTTGCTTAATTAATTGAAAATTTACTGCATTACGTTATGACAAATTGCTGACTTTGCATTTTAGAAAGGTTATAATGCCTCAATTATATAAGCTTCCCGAGCGAAAAAAAAGAATATATATTTCTGAGAACTTTAATCCTTTAGATAAAAATGATGTGAAATTATTACTCAATCGCCTTTCATCTGAAATTCCTAATGATTTTAAAAGCGCGGCGCAGTGGTATGGTTTGTTTCATGAAGCTTCATGTGCTATTTCAGAAGCTCATACTATTTTAGAGTTAAATTTAAATTTTAATGTCCAAGATGTTGTTGCAGAACAAAAGTTAGTTGAATTTGAAGAAAATATTCTTTCTCAACTGTTAAATGTGAGAAGTGAATTAATGGATACTTATATGAATTCGCCGTGGCGTACAGCTATGCATTTGTATGATAATAATAGAATTATGAGCGACTTAAAATTAAGACGAAAATTCACTTCACAAGCAATTTCTGCATTACAAATTGAAGAAAATCAAATTATCCGAGAGTATAAAAAGTTTACCCACTCTGCAACAACGTTATTTGAAGGGCGGACAACTCCCGTCTCAGCAGTCATAGGTAAATTGAATGATTACAATTCTGAAACTAGGAAGTCTGCCTTTTTGTCTTATTGGACTTTTGTAAAGGAAAATGAAGAGAAATATCAGCAATTATTTGAAGACTTATTTTTAAACAGAAAAAAACAAGTTGAATGTGTGAATGCCAATGACTATATTGATATAGCTTTTGCTGAATTAGGGCGAATAGATTATGGAAAAGAGCAATGTCAAGAATTTCGCAATTCAATTTATCATGAAGTTATTCCTATTATAAAAGAACTATCTGCTCTACAAAAAGAGTCATTAAAAACTTCAGATATTTCTCCTTGGGATGTTTCTATTTGGCCTGATCTTATGCCAGAAAAAGCACCTGCAAATGGAAATTTAGAGCAATTAATACCTTCTATACAAAATATTTGTTCTAAAATTCATCCAGCTTTTGGAAAATTATTTAATGAAATGCGAAAAAATAATTTAATAGATATTTCACCTCGTCCAGGTAAAGCACCAGGTGCTTTTTGTGTTACCTTTCAAGAAAGCGGTTACCCATTTGTGTTTGCTAATTTTGGGGGTAATTTTAGAGATTCTATGACATTTTTGCATGAATTTGGTCATGCCATACATGGATATGCCGTTTCTAATATAAATAATGTCCTTTTGCGTCACCCTGGGTTTGAATTTTGTGAAGTTGCTAGTATTGGCCTGGAGTTATTGGCGAGTCCTTTTTATTCTGATTTTTGGGTGAATACAAACGATGTAAAAAAAGCATTAGCTTTTCAGTTATTTCATATGCTCAATTTTTGGCCCTTTATGGCGATGATCGATGAATGGCAACATAAAATTTATTCTTTAAAAAATGTTCCTACTTCTGCGCAACGTAATAAAATATGGCGAGATATTTCGCGAAAGTATAGACCACAAGTCAATTGGGATGGCTATGAGGATTTTGAAGAATTAGGTTGGTTAAGCAGACCACACATATTTACTTCACCATTTTATTATATTGATTATGGTATTGCGCAGTCAGGGGCTTTACAATTGTGGAAATTGAGTAAAGACAATTATACGCAAGCTGTTGATAACTACATAAAAGGGTTAAGTTTTGGTGCGCAATTATCCTTGCCAGATTTATTTTCAGAAACAGGTTTAAAATTCGATTTTGGGCGTAAATTACTAAAAGATCTTTGCCAAGAAATGAAATCTGAAATATTAAAAATATCAATATAAATAACTAATATTATGAAATTATTGATAAATAATTATTTGTTGTTTTTTTCTTTTTTTTTCTTCTTATTTTATTGTAGTTCTATATCTTCTTAAATTGGTTTTTTTATTCTTTTTTGAATTTTCAGAAAACCTAATATATGTTTGACTAATTTTATTAAATTAACTAAAAATAAAAAGTATATAAATAATAATTTTAGAAATTGAGGAAAATATGGCACGAGCGCAATGGAATTCTAAAATAGGTTTTGTATTAGCATCATGTGGAGCCACTGTTGGATTAGGATCTATCTGGAAATTTCCCTATGTCGCAGCTAACAATGGCGGTGGTGCTTTTATTTTAATTTTCACTCTTATTATTTTTACTTTAGGTCTGGCATTATTGCTTGCAGAAGTTGCTATTGGCCGTGCCGCACATTGTGGAGCTGTGGGTGCATTTAAAAAATTAGGTTCTAGCCGTTGGTCTTTTATTGGTTATATTGGTGTTTTGTGTGGTTTTTTAGTTCTTTCTTTTTATAGTGTTGTTGGTGGTTGGACTATCGGTTACCTTGTGCGATCTTTTGATGGGCGTGTGATGCAAGGAAATCTCTCTGTTTTAGAAAAAGTTTTTGGTGATTATGTTTCAAGCCCTATTGAACCAATAATGACTCATGGTATTTTCTTATTTTTAACTTTAATTATTGTTATGTCTGGTGTGCAAAAAGGTATTGAAAGAGCATCAAAATTCTTAATGCCATTACTGTTTTTTTTGATATTATTTTTAATATTTCGTTCAGTTACTTTACCAGGAGCCTCCGAAGGGCTTTTAAAATTTATGGCACCAGATTTTTCTAAAGTAACAACAAATATGTTAGTTGATGCATTAGGGTTAGCCTTTTTTTCATTATCTGTTGGTGCTGGCTGTATGCTAGCTTATGGTTCTTATTTAGATAAAAAAGTAAAATTAAAAAATTCTGCTTTTTGGATATCCTTTTTAACTATTATTTCTTCAGTCTTAGCAGGGCTAATGATTTTCCCTGCCTTGACAACTTTTGGTCTAAAGCCTGTAGCAGGACCTGGGTTATCATATATAACTATGCCTGTTATTTTTTATAATTTACCTTTTGGACAGATATTTGCAGTTGCTTTTTTTGCCCTTCTTCTAGTTGCTTCTTTAACATCAGCTGTATCTTTATTAGAGTTGACTGCTATTTACTTTATAGATGAACACAAAATGTCAAGAAAAAAGACCACTTTTTTGGTTTGTTTATTTGCTTTTTTAGTTGGTATACCTGTTTCATTATCGTTTGGTCTCATTTCTGAGGTTAAATTATTTAATCTTAATTTTTTCCAACTTCTTGATTATTTAACATCCAATTTGTTATTGCCAATTGGTGGAATTGGTATTGCTATTTTCACAGGTTGGGTTGCTTGGCCAACAATTAAAAATGAATTAGAATTTTCTCCACCACTGGCTTTTGCGATGGAGTGGATGTGTAAACTTATAGCTCCTATATTAATCGTCTTTATTCTTATTTATAATATTTAAAAACATTTCAGAATGACTATTCCCAAAGAAACCTATATTGTTCATTTAATTTTTTAAAATTATGAGTTTTCTTATATTTTTCCATAGCGTTTCTTAAATCAAAGATAAAATCATCAGTTGAGTTTAGTGAAGCTGCAACATAGAGTTCATTTTTATATAATGTGGCACCACAATTTAAGCTTTCTTCTTTAAAATTATTCATTTTCCAAATGTACTTTAAGTAACTGCCACCAACAACAATATCAATTTCTTTTTTAAATAATTTAACTAGTAATTCATTAATGTTAGCTGAATCTATTTTTTTGACTTTAGCAGACATTTTATTTATTAGATCTAGCTCTGGTCCATTTCTTAAATAGCCAATAGAATGCATTTCTTCAGCTTCAGAAATAGTATTTATTTTTTTACTTGCATTTTTTGTATAAAAGCAAACAGGATCATCGTAGAGCTTAAAAATCCATTTATAATTTTTTTCTCTAGCTTGGTTTCTAGCAAATGGAAAAATAATAGAATTTACATTTTTATTCAGTTCCATTTGTGTTCTTGGCCAAGGAAAATTATTTATTTTGTAACTGCTGATTATTTCTTTTGTTGCAGAATGAAAAAACTCCCCAAAAAAACCTCCTATATCATTTTTATCTAAAATAACTATTGGTTGTAAATTATCAGTTGTATATATTTGCACATCTTTATAAATAACTTTATTTTTTGCTGATGAAACCAATGATGACAACAATAGAATTACAAAAATTATAAATTTCATTTTTTCACCTTATTGTATGCATTTATCCCATTTCTTTTTATTAACCCATGTTTTTAACTTTTTAGTATTATTATAAAATAATATTTACAGTCAAATAAATGACCATAAATTGGAATGCTCCCATCTTAGGCTCCAAAGATTATTTTTTATAGTTTTCTGAGAAAGTATTGAGGCTGTTGAGAAATCAAAAACTAATAATTTAATAAGAAACGGATTTATTGAACATAAATATAGTAAAAAATGATAATGTTAAGCTTATAATTTGTCATTTTTTTGCAATAATATTCTTTAAAATGATCACTTTTGTTTTTATTAAAAGGATAATGAGGATAAAAAACATGATAACTTTTTCCTTAGAAAAATATTAACAGTTATTCTTCCTCATCTTCGTCCTCATAATCTTCTTCATCATAGTCATCTATATCATCGTCCTCATCATAGTCGTCTATTTCGTCGTCGTCATCGTAGTCATCTTCGTAATCGTCTTCGTCTTCATAATCTTCATCGTCTTCTTCGTAGTCTTCATCGTCATCATCATCGTAGCTGTCTTCGTCGTCGTCATCGTAGTCTTCGTCGTCGTCATCGTAGTCTTCGTCTTCATCGTAATCATCATCGTCTTCGTCATCATCCGAAGGTCTTGCAAATTTTGTACTTGATAATGACTTTATAACGTTTTGTTCGACACTGTTATTAGTGTAAAAAACCATCAGAACCTCCAGAAATAAGAATAAAATTGTAAAGAGTTATATATACTTTATTTACAAAAGCAACAGAGTCGCAACCCGTGGGCTACATGCTGCAAAAAAATGTAATCAAATCTTCATTCTTAGTGCAAGATCTAGATTCATTTTTGTGATGAAATTAATAAAATCTCCTTTCACATCAGGATTTTCTAGTCTACAGAGATAATTTGAATTTCTGTAGCGAGTTTTTTTAATTTTTGAACATGTTCTTTTTCAAGTAGTTCTTTTTCTTTTTGAAGGAATCCTTGATTCTTTTCATGAGTATGGATTTCCGATAATGATATTGACCTAGTTTGTGTATTTGTCAATGTTTCAATTGTAGATTGCGTTTTAGGGTTTGCACTATACTTTTGAAAGCTTTGTATTAAACTTTCTGGGTTATTTGGCAATTTTTTTGCTGCATTTTGTGTTTTATGCGTTGGTATTCCTTTGGCATTTGCTTGTGCTGTGTTTTGTTTTACTTGTGTTTTTACAGCGGGTTTTGGGGTATAGCGGCCTTTAAATTCAGCTTGGTGCAATTGAATTTCTTTTATGCTTTCCCAAAAATGTTGTAAGTCGTGTTCATTAAACGATAAAAAAGTTTCATTTTCTGGTTCGTCGGCAAATTGTATAATTTTGGAATTAAAATGTTCAATTTTAACATAAGCCAATCTTGCAGCCAGTGTTTTACTTTTCTGTTCAGCAATATGGGCAAATTTTTTAAATAATTGAATATCAAATTCTTTTGTAGAATTTATAAGTGGATTTATTGGCGGCGGTGATTTTGATGTGGCATTTGTTACGACAATATTTTGAACTTCCGTCTCTTTCTTTAAATTTTGTGTCAATGAAGTGGGAGAAGGTGTATTTAATTGTGCATTCGTATTTCCTGAAAGAAGAGCAATTATCTCTGCAGAAGACAGCCAATCTGCTCGAGAAATACAATCAATAATAATTATTTCAGCCCAAGCATGTGGGACATTTGTTTTGGTTAAATCTTTTGTAGAATTCGCTAAAAGTTTAAATATTTCACTTAAAGCAGCGAGTGACATATGATTTATAGCATTCTGTAACATGTCATATTCTTTTGGTAGCAATTGAGTTGCTTTAAGTGCTTTTTCTTTTGCATTTAAACTTTTTATTAATATAGCATGGCGGAAAAGCTGTGATATATTTTCAACAAGAAGAGAAATATCAAGACTGGCGGTATCGGCTTGTTTTAATAAATCGAGCGCAGTAAATGTATCTTTCTGACAAATACTGAAAAAAATTTGTTCTGCAATTTCTTCGCCTTGAACACATAAACTTTTTTTTGTTAATTCAGTCGTAATATCACTATGATTACAAAAGGCGATCACTTGTTCTAATAAACTTAAGGCATCGCGCATAGAGCCTTTTGCTTCACGAGCAATTAAAGTCAGGGCTTCTGCTTCAAACTTAATATTTTCTTTTAAGAGAATTTGTTGTAAATGATTTTCAATAATAGCTGCTTCTATTTTTTTAAAAGCAAAGATCATACAACGTGAGCGTACGGTAATAGGAACCTTATGCAATTCGGTGGTCGCTAAAATAAAAATGACCTTTGGCGGGGGCTCTTCTAGTGTTTTTAATAACGCATTAAAGGCCCCAGTACTTAACATATGAACTTCATCGATAATAAATATTTTGTAGCGGGCAGAATTCGGAAAAAAACGAGTTGCTTCACGTAATTCTCGAATATTGTCCACACCAGTATTAGAAGCTCCATCTATTTCTAAAATATCGTCGTGTGCGCATGCGGTTATTTGTGTGCAATGAATGCATGTTTGGCAAGGATGAATTGTTGGTCCAGAAATACAACAGAGCGATTTGGCTAAAATTCTAGCACTAGACGTTTTTCCAGTACCGCGTGTGCCTGTAAATAAAAAGGCGTGTGGTATTTTATTATGAGATAACATTCTTGCAATTGCGTTTGAAACCACTTCTTGTCCAACAAGATCCGAAAAACGTTGCGGTCTTGTTCTTCTTGCTAGAACAACATAGTTGGAATCGTTATGCGAAGTGTGAAATTGTGTTTGGTTGTCTGTAGACATATTATAGGTACCAAAAAATAGATAATATAATGTGCAATTGGTTTATGAATCGCTTATTTTCTTGTTCCTTTATTTGTGGAAAAAAATAACAAGTTCAAATTCAAGCTCAGTATGTGAGGTTGAGTTGTAAAAATCAAGGAAGTAGGAAGGCAGAGAAAAAGAAAATAGATATATTTATAAAAAAAGCCATGAGGGGTGGTTGCAAGCTGATCTTACCTACCTTTATAAACACCGTTGCTGCCTTCCG
>CAYSZE010000337.1:0-17592 GCA_964435255.1 uncultured Oligoflexia bacterium | reverse complement strand
TTACATTATTTATAAAATTTAAAATTAAGGAAATTAATATGACAAAAATTATTAGTTATACATATTCATTTCTATTATTTATTTTTAACTTTCAATATATTTATGCTGAAGAATTTAATGCAAACTCTCAGCTTAGCTCAGCAAGGCGACACTCATGCAGTATAGATAATAATGGAAGTGTATTTTGTTGGGGAGATAATAACCATAAACAACTAGGGAATAAGCATGCTGATAGTAATATTCCAGTAAAGGTAAATAGTATACAAAATGCAGTTTATGTAGCAGCGGGTTCCTATCATAGCTGTGCGGTTATAAAAACAGGAAATGTTTATTGTTGGGGACTAAATAACTTTGGACAATTAGGTATTGAAAAAAATCCGAAGGCTTTAGAACAACCAGATGCTGTAAAAATTGAAAATTTAGATAATGTTATTTCTGTTTCGTTAGGAGAAGTTCATTCATGCGCTTTGACAAAAACGGGTGATGTTTTTTGCTGGGGTGATAATTCAGAAGGACAATTATCTTCAAAAAAAGTAAAAGAAACTCATGTTCCAACTAAAATAAGTGCGCTCTCAAAGGTAACAATGATTGCAACTGGTACTAATCATACCTGCGCACTAGATAATAATGGTATGGTTTACTGTTGGGGTGATAATAAAAGTTGGCAAATTGGTGGAAACCGTGTTGAAGATATTTCACCAGTCACACCTGTAAGTAATTTAAGAAATATTCGGAATATTTCAGCGGGAGGAATGACTTCTTGTGCAGTGTCATCATTAGGTGAAGTTTATTGCTGGGGCGAAAACACATTAGGACAAGCTGGTTTAATAAATACGACTGATGAACCAAATCCAAAAGTCAAGATACCTTATAAAATAGATATGCCAAAAAGAGCTGATTCTGTTAGTGTTGGTGAATATCATACTTGTATTTTATCAGTAGTAAAAACAGTTTATTGCTGGGGAAATAATTCAACTGATAACTACCAAGTAGGAATAGTAAGTTCTGATCCGCATATTCCTATTCCAACAAGAGTACCAAATTTACTTAATATTAAGTCAATATCTTCGGGTGGACTACATACATGTGCATTAAATAAAGAAGGTGAAATTCATTGTTGGGGGAATAATTTTCAAGGCCAAATAGGGAATGGCACATTTTCCAAAAGTGAATTAAGGCCAACTAAAGTTATTTTAGTTTCTTCTAGGAAAATGAAACATAACCAATTTTATATCGCATGTTATCACTATTTATGGAATAGTAATATCTTAAATGAAAAGGTCGAAGATTTTTTTGCACAAAATGCTAAAATTAATTATGACTGGGGCATTGAGTCTAAAGAAAAGTCAACTGAATATTTTATTGCCGAAGGGCAAGTAGAAGATGGCTTCTTAATAGATTCAAAAAATGGCTACAATAAGATAATAGAAAGTTGTCATGATATTATTTCATTAAGAAATAAATCATTAAAAGATGGAGACGTTTTTCGCTTATATGACATTAAAGCTGTTTTTTCAGAAGATGAAGAAAAAGAATTACCAATATCTTTTTTTAATCCTAATAATACGGATAAATTAAAAAGAATAGTCATATTTGGTGATAGTCTTTCTGATACAGGTAATTTAAAACAATTTATTCATATATTTCCTGGAAAGCCTTATTTTAAAGGGCGTTTTAGTAATGGGTTTAATTGGACAGATTATTTTAAATTTAATACGGAAGTTTCTATTTTAAATTACGCATATGGGGGCGCAAAAAGTAAAACAGATACTCAAGTCTCTCCTGCAAATGTAATAAGTTTTATAAAGTCGAATATTCGAAATTTTATAACTGGAGGTATGACAGGATATGTGGAAGACTATTCCGCAAATCGAATTAAAAAAACGCAAAATCAGTCGGTAAATACTGTAAGGGCTTCTGATGAAACATTATATATTATTTGGATTGGTGGTAATGACTATTTAGACTCAATCACTTCTAAAAGCAGAGTCTTAAATTTTTTACAAGATACACAAAATAAAGTGGCGCATTCAGTTGTTTCAAATATTTTCCATGCCATTGAAGAATTAAAAGATCATGGCGCAAGAAATTTTTTAGTAATATCAGTTCCAAATGTATCATTCACACCAGAAGTTGTTATGAATAAAAATTTAGACTTAACTGAAGGAATGTATTCCGATAAGCAAAAAATATTTGCAAGAATTAATGAAATTGTTGATTTTAATAATACACTACTTAAAAATAAAATTGATGAATATGTTTCAAATCATCAAAATTTACGTATAAATTACCTTGATATTAATCCTTACCTTTTTAAATTGTATAATAATATTCATTTAACAGAAAGCGGATATTTTGATTATGAAATAAAGAATTTAAATAGTGAATATAGTTTTAATAGACTAGAAAATAAAAATATTCAATTACCTTGCTATACTGGTGGATTTAAAAGAATTCAATTTTTTTCTTCAAACAGTCTATCTAGTGACTTATTCTGTAACGATATGAATAATGTTTATCAAACTAAAGCAATGTTTTGGGACATGGTTCATCCTACAACCTATACCCATTGTTTTTTATCTTATGCAATTCAAAACCACATTGCTAGCTTACGATTAATGTCTAAACCTAAAAAGACATTAGCGGAACATAAAAAATATTGCGCAAGCTGGGACTTTGAAAAGAAATAAAGGAGAATGAAATGAAACTAATAATTATTTTTCTAGTTTTTCTGACTTTTTCTTGTGCAAAATCTCGTAATGGATCGCAAGAAGAAATTTTATTAAATACTGAATTTGGCATTAGAAGAATTAATCAAGATGATACCTTGGTTGGAAAAGGTTTTGGGACTGTTGAAAAAGAATTAAAAGAAAATTGTTTGGATAATATTTCTTTTAAATTTATTCAAAATGATAATAGTAATACATATTATTTTAAAGACTTAAGTGTTGAAAATTTAAACAAAGAACTTAATATTAATGTCAATGGTAGTATAGATTCTTCTTTTATTGGAATAAATAAAGATCTTGATTATTTAAAATTAATTGCTGATAACTCCTTGATTACAACAAATACAGCAATAAGAAAAGTTAGTAATGGGTATTTTCAAATTGAAAAGTTAGATAAAAGAGCAAATGGTTTTAAAATGCGAGAACTGTATTCAAATTTAATTACAAAAAGTAAAACAGAATTTATTAAAATTTGTGGCAGTGAATTTATTGAAATACAGCAACTGTCAGCGTTTTTAGTTTTAACTGCTAAAATTGAATATGCTGATAAAGAAACAAAAGAATATATTGATAAAAAGTATAATAAAAATTTAAATATTTTTGATGAATTCAATACTAGTGCTGATGGAAATTTTAAGTTGGAAGAGTTAGATGAAAATATAAGAAGTAAAATTAAAATATTCTTGTATGGATTTCAATTAGGTGGGAATAATAAACAACTCAATTCTATCTTAAGAAAAAATTCGTGTACTTTAAAAGATTTAGTTGAATGTCAAGTTATTTTTAAAATGCTGCAAACTTATTTAAATGAAGGATTTTTAGAACAGTTAGATGTGCATAATTATCACCAATGGGTTACTTCTGAAATTAAAACTAAACAATATTCACATGTCGTAATAACTGATGAAACCAATAATTATTTAACCGATCAGTTAAATATAGGTGATGAAATTTCAAGGTTTAAGGAAAAATTAATCAGAACAAATAAAAAAAGTCATGAATTATATGATAAAATAAGAAAATTTTTGCAAGATGAAGATAAATATAATTATTCGCAAGACGAAATTGATATTTTTAAAATGAATATGTTACTAGCAATGAATAATTATGATAAATTAAAAGATATATCTATGGAATGTAATAAGACTTATTTAATAGAAAATTGTATCGAAAAATATAAAAATGGTTTTGGTGTAACACTTGATATTGAAGATAAAATGCTTGACTATAAAAATGTCAAACATATTGATACATTTACATTTGGTGATGACATTGTTAAAACTAAAACAGGATTTTATTTTAGAAAGCTTATTCCTTTAAGTTATTTTGAAGGAAAAAAATTGAATTTTATATTAACAGATATTAAAGGATATGAAGCAAAAGGACAAGCGGCTGAATTGTTATGTAAAAAAGATTTTCGGAAGAAATTTTCTGAAATTTCTCCAATTATTAAATACGGAGCTTATATTTTTCATTGGCCTTTTTTAATTAGTCTGATAGATATTTCTGTCAATGATGAATTTCAAAGATTAGATATTATTTGGAATAAAAAAAGAACAGATATTATGAAAAAAGATATCCAAAATTTTTGTGGCGATAAAACAGAAGTCTTCCTTGTGACTAAAGAAAAATCTGATGTTAGTAAGGTTATTTTAAGAAAAGTAAATGAATGATTATTAGTTACCATTTATTTTGCTATTATTTAGATTATTTTGTTAATATAATAGGTTAAAAATTTCTATTGATTTTAAGATTTTTATGCTAATTTTCTCATTTGGCTGGAAGTGAAAGAGGTGCATATATGTTAAAACTTAATCTTACAAAAGTTTTATTAATTTCAATAGCTATAAATTGTATATTAATTAAAAAATCTGTAGCTCAACAAAATCAAATTAATACTGAAAAAAATTATAAAGGAAGAAATGCAAACAATCCATATAAACTAATATTTGATTGGACTATTCAAACAGGATCTATTCTATACTCAAGTATAGTAAAAGCTACAAATGGTATTATGTATGTAGGATCTTTTGATCATAATTTATATGCATTTGATAATAAGGGTAAAATTATATGGACATTTTTAACAGATGGGCCAATATATTCTACCCCTATTATTGATAGAAAAGGGGTGATTTATTTTGGTTCAACTGATCATAAATTATATGCTGTTTACCCTAATGGGAAAAAAAAATGGCATTTTGACACAAATGGCGACATTTACTCCAGCCCAACTATAGATAAACAAGGGGTCATTTATGTTGGTTCTAATGATGGGAGTTTGTATGCTATAAATGAAAATGGTACTAAAAAATGGGAATTTAAAACTAATGGTCCAATTTACTCAGCTTCACCTAGCGTTGATAAGTTAGGGAATATTTATATTGGCTCTAATGACAATCGTCTTTACTCAGTAAGTAAACAAGGAATAAAAAATTGGGAGTTTCAGACAGGAGGTTTTGTTTATTCATCCCCTGATTTTGGCAGAGATGGAACAATATATTTTGGCTCTTATGACTCTTATATTTATGCTTTAAATTTAGATGGGACAAAAAAATGGGAGTTTAAAACGGGAAGAATGATTTATTCAAGTCCTACAATTGATCATGATGGAACTATTTATATTGGTTCATATGACCACAAACTCTATGCAATGAATCCTGACGGTACTAAAAAATGGGATTTTGAGTGTGGTGGAACTGTTTATTCAAAACCACAATTTAATAGACATGGTAATATTTTAATAGGTTCATTTGACTATAAAATTTATGAAATTACTCCCGAAGGAAAATTAGTCTGGCATTATAAATTAGGAGGTCCTATTTATTCAAATATTCTAACTGGTGATAATGATGCTCTTTATGTAAGTGGATTTGATCATAAAATTTATGCTTTAAAAAAGAAACTAGAATTACTACCTTTGTTTCATGATTGAATCTATCTTTTTCTCAGCTTTTTGAATTATTCCTTGTAAAATATTTACTTCTTTGGTTGATAATTTCTTTTCAGCAATTATTTTTGAAAAAGCACTTCTTTTTTTGTCATGATTTCCTATTTTAATATAATTTATTTTATGCAATAATGTAAATAAATTACTTTTTAAAGTCTCTATATGCTGAGAGCTAGCAATATTACTTTTGTGTATACTTACATTGTTTTTGTAATTAAATATTATTTTACTTGTTTCATATAAAACAACCATTACAGCTTGTGCTAAATTGAGGGAGTTTGTTGTTCCAAAAGTAGGAATTGTTAGTATATGTGAACAAAGATCAATCTCAGCATTTGTTAGCCCTGACGATTCTCTACCAAAAACAAAAGAGATGTCCATTGATTCATTAAAAATAGGTTCTAGTTTCCAAATAGAATGCAGATATTTGTGATGTCCACGCTGTCTGTTAGTTGTACCAATTATTATTTTTTTGTCAGTTATAGCTTCTGCTAAAGAAGAATACGTTTTAGCATTTTCTAATATGTCTTGTGAATGCATTGCTAATGAACGAGCGCTGTTATCTCCATGATTTAAAAAAGAACAGGGGTTTACTAATCGTAATTCAGAAATCCCCATGTTATTCATAGCTCGCGCAACAGCACCAATATTATTTGGATGCTCTGGACAAACTAATATGATACATATTTTATAATTATTTATTAATTTATCTTGAATCATTTTTCACTTTTTATTTAATTGAGAGGATATTTCATAATATTCACTAAAAAATTGTGTTTTAAATTGTAATATACTTTGAATTTTAGGAAGGACTCCTTTTTTTAAGTAAATATATTGCAAATATTTTATAGTTGTTGAAATATATTTTTTTTCATAATTAAAATTTTTAATTTGTTTAACAACTTCGTTTGAATTGATCGTAGGGTACTTTTCTTGAGCAGTAAACTCAATCATCTTATATAAGGTTTCTTTCAAAAGTGAGTCCTTAATAAATACAGATAAATTAATGAAAATTCCATATGTTAAGTTCTCTGATACTTGTTGCAAAGTTGCCAATATTTCAAAAAATATGAAATCAGTAATTTCTACTTCTGAATTAGCTGGAATATGTTCCTTTAAATGAATGGCTTTTAAAAATAAAAGGCAAATTCTTTTATCTTCTGTCGTTATTGGCCATTTATCTAATTGCTGAAGGATTAGATCATAGTTTTTTAAATTTATATCGAATTCATAAAGAAATATTTTTAAAAAATTAAAAAATGGATAGGGTGTATCAATTTTAATTTTACTTAATGAAACACTATTTTTTATAACACTGGTCGCAGGATTGGAGGAATCTTTAAGATATTTAGGGAAAAATATTAAGCTTAAATCGATAATTTTATTCATGCTCTCAAAAAAATAAAAGAAGCGACCTAATTTTATTTTTTGAAATTCTAATAAAATTCTTTCTTTGCTTAAAAGATGGAGACCGTCAGATTGTCTCTTTCCAGCTAAAATACTTTCTTCTGAAATTTCAAAATGTAAATTAGCTGAAAATCTGCACATACGAATAATTCTTAAGGAATCTTCATGCAATCTGACATCAGCATTGCCCACACATTTTATGATTTTGAGTTTGATATCGACGCCCCCATTATGAGGATCGATTATATTGTTCTTAACAGGGTCGTAGTAGAGACAGTTCATAGTAAAGTCTCTTCTATTGGCATCCTCTTGAAAGGTTCCTTTTGTGATAGAAGAAGGTCTTCTTCTATCTGCATATTCACCTTCTTTGCGAAATGTAGTTATTTCAAATGGAATATCATTGTGTTGTACTAAACTGACACCAAATGTTTCACCGACGAATTTACTATTTGCAAATAGTTGCTTTATATCTACAGGCATTGCTGAAGTTGCGATATCAAGATCTTTAGGAATAACATTTGGTTTGATAAGAAGATCTCTTATTGCACCGCCAACCATATAAGCTTCAAACCCATATTTTTGCAGGAGAGAACAAATTTGTTTAGCCGAAACAAAAATTCTTGATTTCCTGACGTTGGAATAGGGAGAAAATTCCTTATTTTTAAAAAGCACTTTATGTTTCACAAATTTTCCGTTATGCAAGTTGATTGGCTATGATGCCTCATAGATTAGCCCTTTTTAGCCTCAACGATTATTTAAGGATCATGGCATCTGGAATAGCTTTTAGCATATTTTAAAAGATAGAAACAGGATCACTCAAAAATGACTTTAAGAACATACACACGCCTTATAGCCTTAGTTGGACGTCCCAATGTAGGAAAAAGTTCCTTATTTAACCGTATTATTCGTGAACGGAAAAGTTTGGTTCATAATGAACCAGGTGTTACCCGTGATCGGATTTTTGGGCGGGCTGAGCATAATGGCGAGCCTTTTTATCTCTGTGATACTGGTGGTTTTGAACCTACGTCTAAAGACAACATAAAAATCCAATTGGTTGAGCAAGCAGAATTGGCGCTTCACGAAGCGGAGACTGTTATTTTTGTGGTTGGTGGGCCTGAAGGTATTCATCCTGTAGATTCTGAACTCATTAGAAGGCTTAGAAAATCTGAAAAAAACTTTATAGTCTGTGTCAATAAATGTGATTTACCTAAAGATGATATTTTTATTGAAGAATTTAGAAAACTCGGTGTGCCTAAAATATTCCCTGTGAGCGCAGAACACAATAGAGGAGTAGGTGCATTACTCGATGCTGCGACAGAAGTTTTTGCAAATTCCACAAAAATAAAAGATATCAATGCTGAAAACCCACCTATTAAACTATCTATTATAGGGCGGCCAAATGTGGGAAAATCTTCCATTTTGAATAGACTTG
This sequence comes from uncultured Oligoflexia bacterium, assembly GCA_964435255.1. Lineage (GTDB taxonomy): Bacteria > Bdellovibrionota_B > Oligoflexia > Silvanigrellales > Silvanigrellaceae > Silvanigrella. Next base: position 9,074 of record CAYSZE010000337.1, on the reverse strand, counting down.
TGGGTGAAGCCCGTTCTATTGTCGATGACAGACCAGGTACAACTCGTGATACCGTCGATGCTTATATTAAATACCATGGTAGAGATATGCAGGTTATTGATACAGCAGGTATTCGAAGAAAAAGCCGAATGGCAGATAAACTGGAAAGATTTTCTGCGTTTCGGAGTGTTTCATGTCTTGAGGAATCTGATGTTTCTATTCTTGTTATCAATGCTGAAGATGGCGCAACAGATGGTGATGCGCGGGTTGCGGGTTATGCCTTTGAATTACGTAAACCCATATTAATTGTTGTTAATAAATGGGATCTTATAAAAGATAAAACATCTAAAACAGTTAACGATTTTACCGAAAAATTACATCTCGATTTAAGATATTTAAGATATGCGCCAGTTTTATTTGTCAGTGCTTTAGAAAATTTACGGGTAAGTAAACTTATACCAATGTGTTTAGATCTTTATGACCAAAGCAATAAAAGAAATTCAACTTCGCAAGTGAACTCTGTATTGAAAGAAGTTCTTTTAAAACACACACCACCAATGGTGAAAAATAAATCAAAAAGAATAAAGTTTTTTTATGCTACCCAAGTTGGTACTTTACCTCCGCGCTTTGTAATATTTTGTTCTCATCCGCAAGATTTACACTTTAGTTACAAAAGATATTTTGAGAATGCTTTTAGAGAAGCTTTTGGTTATAAAAATATTCCAATATCAATTATTTTTAGAGAAAGATCTCGTTCTCCATTAGATGAAAAAGGCGAAAGAATTAAAACAAATAAAGGTGCACGGTTTCATAAAGATCGCAATTATGATGATGACATTCGTTCTATGGCATTAGATGATATGAAAACCTTAGATGGCTCCGAAATAGAATTTTTTGACGATGATTCTGAGGAATAAGAATGAATTCTAATCACTTTGAAGGTCGTTGGGGGCATTTATATAGACTTTGGAGTAAAGTAGTTTCACAAGAATCTTTGCCACAAATTGATCGGTGGTTGGCACAAGAATTTGCTAAAAATACAAAATACGGAAGCCGTGACAGACGTTGGTATAGTGAGGCTATGTTTGCAGGAATTCGTTATGGATATTTTGCGTTATTTTGTGAAGAATATTATAAGACGAGTTTAAAAAATTTAACATTAAATTTGTCTGAATTTATTAATGAATTTTCTAATAGCTATTTTGATGAAAAATCTATATTAAATGGTTTAGCTCAAATTGAAACGGAACGTTTATATATTTGGATCCGATTACGTTATTTACTTGCCAAAGAATTTCCTGAAAGTTCAAATTTCAAATTAAATGATGACAACTATACAAATGAAAAAATATTTTTTAACAATTTTACTGAGCAGTTAAAGTTACAAAGTTTTTTAACCGCAAACTTAATTTTTTTAAGTATACCACTTTGGTATCATAGTTTCTTTAATGAAAGATTTTTAGTTTCTAATTGGTATGAAGAACAACAATTAAAATTTTTTATTGCTTTAGAATCACGACCACCAATGTGGATTCGTTTGAATGACATAGCAAAAAGTCCAGAAGTATTAACTGATTTAGTTAAAGAAGGATATAATGCGAGTGAATATTCACCTGGGATTATTAAATTAACAGAGGTTAAGGGGGGTATTTTTGCCCTAAAATCTTTCCGCAATGGCTTATTTGAAATACAAGACTTGGCAAGTCAGCAGATAGGTCAACAAGTGCAAGTTAAAGCTGGGCAATTTGTTTGGGATTCTTGTGCTGGAGGCGGTGGAAAGACACAACAAATTGCCAGTTTACTTAATAATAAAGGTGTAATTTATGCTTCAGACATCAGAGAATATAAATTAGAAGAGCTAAAAAAACGGGCTAAAAAAAGTGGGTATTATAATATTCGCTGTATTAAGTGGGAAGGAAAGAGTTTACCAAGTTTTTCTAAAGAAGTTGAGAATAAAAATGGCTTCGATTGGGTTCTGGTCGATGCACCTTGTTCTTCATCTGGTACTTGGCGCAGAAATCCAGATTCTAAATATAGAATAAGTCACAAGAACTTAAAAGATTTAGTAGATTTACAATTCAATATTTTACAAAATGCCAGCTTGGCTGTAAGAGATAACGGGTATCTTGTATATTCAACCTGCAGCTGGATCTGTGATGAGAACGAGAAAATTATAGAAAAATTTTTAAAACGAAATGAACAGTTCGTGTTAAAAGAACAAAAAATGTTAGGTTCTCCATTTGAAAATGCAGACTCTATGTTTGTAGGAATTATGCAAAGATTAAAATAATATTTACCTTTATTAAAGGGTTAAATTATGTTGTTAAGATCTTATTGTGTACTTCATTTTTTACTTGTAATTCCTCAATTAGCTCTAGCGACTCATTCTGAAAATGAAAATGTCTTACGACGGCGTGGTTTTTTAAATATTGGTAAAAGTAATGAAAAACCTGTTCTGACTTTAGAATCACCTGCAGGTGGGTGGACTTTAAATCAAATGGTTAGAGTTCAAGGTTCTTGTTCAGATAGTACTGCAAATCCTATTTATATAAATATTAATGGCTCGCGTTATTACACACGTAATCAAGAAGGAAAATTTAGTCGTTCCTTTCCCGCTGCCAAAGGAAAAAACACAGTAATTGTTGAATGCAAAAATAAAGCAGGAACTGCTTCACTTAAAAGAACATTTGATGCATTAATCCCATCTATTGGTTTAAAGGTTATTTTAAGTAATGATACTGACGGTGCATATACAGATTTACATGTATATGAACCCGATGGTACGCATGTTTATTGGTTGCATACCGAATCAGCATCAGGCGGAAAATTATTTTTAAACAACGAAGGTGGCAGTTTTGATCAGCCAGGATATGGGCCTTATATTTATCAAAATGTGAAACCATTGGTTGGGATTTATAAAATTGATGCCAACTATTGGCCAGGGGGAGCGGTACAGCATACGTTAGGTAGACTAACAGTTATAGTCAATGAAGGAACTGCTAACGAAATTAAAAAAGATATTGAAAAGCCTCTCGCAAAACCAGGTGAAACAGCAACGATAGCTTATATTGTTTTTAAAGGTAATAATCAGCAGCCAGAAATTATTCTGCCAAATAAAAATAAAAATAAAAAAGAATTTGAAATACCAAAAGAAATTTTAGAAAAATGGAAAAAAAATAATGAAAATACACAAACACCAACAAATACTGAAGATAATAATATTCAGTTAGAGTTTTCAGAAAATCAAATTAATTCAAATCTTGGTTTTTATGATAGCAAAAATATAAAAAAAAATTTCAATTAGTAAGTCTTAATAAAGATAACAATGAAGATAGTTCATATATCAATTTAAAAGACGAAAAAGTATTAAGAATGGCTATTGTTAATTTAGCTTTATTTCAAGCAAGATCAATTAGTTTAAACTGGGCAAAAGAGCAGCAAGATTGTGCTGGCTTAATTCGTTTTGTTTATAAAGAAGCAATAAAAAAGAGAACAATAAAACAAAGAAATAATTTGAAATTACCTGAAAAATTAAATTTTCCAGGTGTATCAAATGCTGTAAGAAATATTTTCCCATTTTTTCCTGATATTTGGAAAATTTCAGCGACACATTATTCATCATTTGCTGATGCTGAAAATTTAGTAATGTTTAATTTTGATTATGTCTCAAAAAATATTAACGATTTAATGCCTGGTGATCTTCTTGTTTTTAATAAAAACAATAGTAGCTTAGAACCATGGCATTTAATGCTATATGTTGGTAAAGAATATAATAAACCACTCGCTATTTATCATAATGGAGATAAAGGAAAATATGCCAAAATAAGAATAGTATCAATTAATGACTTATCAAATTCTCCAGATCCACAATGGATGCCCAATCATAATAACCCTTTTTTCATGGGAATATATAAATGGAAAAGCTTTCAAAAAATAAAAAAATTATAGGGATATTTTCTGCTTTATTTTTAATAATATTATTTTTCATTATTTTTATGTATAGTTATTTTAATAATTCATTTGAAAGTATTAATTTAAAAAAAATAAAATCAGTAAAAGTTTTTTTAACATATTACACTACTGATGGAGTGATTTCAGATAAAAATTCTGCATTGAGCTTAAATAAAATTATCCCCCAAAATATCTATCATGAATGCATGCAAAATGCGTTTTATTTAGACCCTTTATTATATGGAACTGGTGTTAGTAGTGTAGAATTACCAAAAAAACCTTCTGCAGAGAGTAAATGTGATGAATATGAAAAAATTTCAATTGCACGAACTGAACCATCTCTAACTATTAAAATTCAAAATGGGAAAGATTTTTATGACTGGTTATATTTTAATCCTGAATTTGAAAAAATTAGATCTTCTGAAGTCTTTAAAGGTTATATGTCAAATTATAGTGATCTTACAAATGTAACTGGTGTAGAATTAGGGATACAAAAAATTTCTCAGCCTTTTTTTAAGCTTTTAGTTAAAGAAATATTAGAGACTAATCCTGTTATTTTTTATGATACGATACGTGGACGAAATGGGATAGTTTTAGAATTTGATTCACAAAAAGCTAGTGGCACTAGAAAATCTTTAGTGTCATTGACAAGCAAATTTGCTAAAAAATTATACAATCTTGCAGATTCTAAAGTAAAAATTTGGGAAATTCATTTAGCGACGCATAAGTTTTATTTAACTGAAGTTAATAACAAAATTAGTATTTCATTTAATATAATAGCATTAATAAACTCAATCGAAAATATTAATCAAATAAAGCAAGATAAAAGTAATAATGAAGAAACTTTAAATGTGAAATTAAGGCTAGAAAGTTACTTTAATGATTTGCTTCCTGTTTTGTTAGGAAGTAAAACATATCAACCGCAATTTAGCTTTAAATTAAATAAGACACAAACTATTCCTTTAGATTTATCTTTAGAAAAAACTAAATTTTTTGAAATTTTTACACCATCTTTTTCAGATGGAGTATTAAAATCAATACCGCATGATGTCTTTTTTGCTTTTGCAACAAGTATATCTATGCCTAACCCCATCAATGTTGATAAACTAATTCAAAGTAACTCATTGAATGTAGAACTTTTTAAACTACAAAAAAAGAAAAGTGGTGTAGCTGTTCTTTGGGATTTAAATCTTGAAAAAAATAATAATTTGTCTGATATAGGTCTTATTATTGCAGATAATAAATTTGAAAGTGAAGAAGGTTTTCCAATAGAAGATCTAGTTGATTCAAGTCTTTATCATGTAGAGTATTGTTCTCCAGGAAATGTGCATTTGATGGCAACAAGCATAAATTTATTGCATAAAATGTCAACAGCATGTCATTCTCAGAATAAATCAATTTTGAATTGGAAAGCAGAAGTAACTAAAAATTTTATTGATAAGCAAATTATTTTAGCAGTTAATTTAAAGACATTTTTTAAAACAACTTTTTTAAATGCTAGTCATGGTTTACTTGCAAAATCGCAAGATAAAAATAAGGAAAAAAATCCTAGCTGGAAAAATGAAAGTGTAAGAGAAATTGAAGAATTAAAAAATGAAACTATAAATACAATTAATAAATTACCTATTTTTGGATTCTATGGTCTTACAAATGAAAATAAACTTAATGGTTTTTCCTTACTAAATGAGGAATTTTAGTATGAAATGTATAAAATATATTTATTTAATAATTGTTTCTTTTTTAATATCAATAAAAGCAGGTGCATCTCCTTTTTATTTAACTGTTGAAAGTAGTTTTTCACCTAATGAAAATGCAAAAGTCAGACTTGATTATCAAGATGATAAAAATGAAATGGAATTACGAATTTTAAAACCAATTGAATTAGATAAATTTTTAGAAGGGCAGTTGAATATTAGTAGAACTTATGAGGAACCTAAGTCGAAATTAAATCCAGGATACTTTATTGCTAAGGGAATTAATAATGTAGATTTACCTTTGGAAAAATTGAGAAAATTTATTTCTCCTCAGTTTAGACAGAATTTTACTGATAGCTTATCAAACTCGATTAAAATTCTGCCTAAAATGCAAACAGTTGATAAACGTAAATCGATTTTTATTTTGCCACCTTCCAGTACAAAAATTGTTGAAAAATTTAGAATTCCTTTAATTGCTGATGCTAAGCAAATTGATGGAGAAACTCCTGGTTTTGAAGCTGATTTTTATGGTGATATTTCTTATAAACAAAAAAATATTTCGTTACCTAAGTTGCCTTCTGGTATATATTTAATTCAGGTTGTACAAGGAAATAACGAAGCGCAAAGTATTTTACAGATATCTGATATAGCAATTCAGGTAAAACAATCTACTAACCAAATTATGGTAACAGCTATCGATCGAGCGTTAAAGCCAGTTATCGATGCCACTGTACATATTAGAGATAGTCGAGGAAAATGGGAGAAACTTCCAAAAAAAACCAATCAATATGGGCAACTGCTTTGGGAGCAAGCGACGCCATTTGATTCTAAATTAATAGTCAGAGTCGAAAAAAATGCTTTAAATGCATTTGCAAGTACAGAATTTTTATCTGTTAACCAAGCAAAATCCGATATTTTTCTTATGACAGATAGACCAATTTTTAAACCTGGAGAGGAAGTCTATTTCAAAGGAATAATGCGTTCACGTGAACAAAATCAGTTAGTATTTCCTCTGTCTTTTTTTAATAAACAAATTAAACGGATTGATGCCATTGAAATTGTAAATAATAAGGGAGAGAATGTTCAAAAGTTAAATGGACTAGATCTCACAAAGTATGGCTCCTTTTCAGGAAAATTTAATCTTGATGCAGAGCAAACTCCTGGTATTTATCAATTACATGCGAAGACAGATCATACTCCTTACTCTGGTGAGTTTAGAGTCAGAGATTATGTTAAACCAACTTTTTATTTGTCTCTAGAGAAGATAAAAGGAACTTTTCATCCAGGTAAAAAAATAGCCTTAAAAATGAAAGCTATTCGTTATGCAGGAGGTGCAGCAAACGATGCGCGATTTGAAGTTTATGTTTATCGTAAAAAATTTGAAGTTCCACAATGGCTTAGTGAAGAAGGTTTCGATTTACAATCGGGATCTGACTATTTTGGTAAGAAATTAAGTAACAGTCATAATTTACCTGCACGTGTGTATAGTTCTGTTGAAGAGCGACATACTATATCAGGTACTTCTTCTGAAACAGAAGAAGATAATCATTCAAAATATAAATTAAAAGAGAATACAGAAGGCGTTTTTTCTGGTTCATGGACTTCAGCAAACTTATTTGATGTAAATGGGCAAGCAGAATATACTTTTCATTTACCAAAAAATGATGATTCTGAAGAAGAATGGGTTTATTCATTAATGGTTAAAGCCATGGACAGTCAGGGTAGCCAAGCTATTTTAACTGAAAATTATCCTGTTACATTATCTGAAGCTTTTTCAACTATTGCATTTAAAAATAAAATTACAGATACAGCACAAAAAAGTAATGAATTATATATATATTCAAGTTTACCAAATGGTGATTTTGCTCCGTATGCTAAAGGAGAAGTTGAATTAAAACAAATATTACCTGAGGGAAAAACAAAAAATTTAAGTTCATTAGAATTTAAAACAGAAAAAAATGGGATTGCAGTCATAAATATTCCTAAAATAGAAACAGTAGGGAAAATTATAGCTACTGCTAAATTAACGGCATTAAACGATAAAAAAATGCAAACACCATCAGTTTCTGACTCAGTGGAACAAATTATAGCTGATAATAAAAATAGTCTTATTTTTAATAATACTGCTGTTGAATTATATGCTAATACTCAACATGTAGAGGTTAATGATAAAGTTAAATTTTTAGCATTACTACCTGAATCTTGGGCAGTTATTGAAAAAGGTATTGGTTGGTTGACTATTGCTGGTGATAAAATATTTGAACAAAAAAGCATACAGCTCAATGGTCGTAGTCAATGGATCGAAGTTGAAGCAAAAGAATTTTATGGTAGTGGTTTTTATGTTACATTAACTGTCCCTAGTCATGAAGGAAAATTTTTAGAAAGATCGATAAGTTTTAAAATAATAAAAAAGAGTAAAATTTTAAATGTGAATATTCAACCAGAAAAATTAATAGCAGAGCCAATGAAAAATTTAAAGGTAAATTTTAAAGTAACAAAAAGAGATGGTTCTGCAGCTGCAAATACTGAGTTAGTCGTAGCTATTGTAGATAAAGCTGTATATGATGTGCAAAATGAATTTAGACCCAAAATATTTGATTTTTTCTATCCCGATCCTAAATTAAATTTAATGACTTTCTATTCTGATGATTTGCAAGGATACGGTTTTGCCGATCACATAAGAAAAGAAAATTTTGATTTATTTGCTTTAAAAGCTAAAAATCAGTTAGCAAAAAATAATATGCGAGATACAGCGGGTTGGTTTCCGCATGTTGTTACTGATGCAACAGGAAATGCGCAAATTGTTATTAATATGCCAGCTAATGTTACACATTGGGTTATAAATGCAGTTGCTATCGATCCTGAAGGAAAATTTGGTGAAGCTAAATCTACATTTAGAACAGCAACAGATATTACAACCACACCAAATATCTCGCAATTTATGCGCGAAGGTGATGAACTTAACTTTTCTGTACGTTATGCAAATACAACAAATACAGCAACAAATATAAAAACAAAAATTGAGACTGGTGATGGTTTATTTGGTTTTAATAGACAGGAAAAAGCAACAGAGCAATTACCAGGGTTAAAAGATTATATTTCTGCTTTTAAAATTAAAGCTACTAATGCAATAGGTAGCGGTAAATTAAATTTTTCATTAAATGCAGGGCTGTTAACTACAGGTGGCAATCATGAATATAGTTTGAAACTCTTGCCAAATGGTATTTCCCAAATAATTCCTGGAACTATAAATAATAATAGTTTAGCTTTTCATTTCTCTCCACATACTAAAGTAACTGATATAAATATTTTCGCAGCATACGGTATGACTGGTTATGCTTTACATGCAGCACAATGGTTAGCAACGTATCCCTATGGCTGTACTGAACAACTCGTATCATCAACTCTTCCTAATTTGGTTTTATTAAAATTATTTAATGAGCTTGGTAT
>CAYSZE010000336.1:0-8899 GCA_964435255.1 uncultured Oligoflexia bacterium | reverse complement strand
GCCTTGTAGCAAAACAAGTCACACCCTCCATAGGAGCAAGTCCCACTTGGGTATTTCTAGAGGAGTCTGCAATAGATAAATGCGGCACAAGAGTTTCCTTTTCTCAAGCAATTGAGCTCAATGAGCTTCATGTGAGTTTGTATATTTTAAATTAGATAAGGCTTCAACAAGAAAGAAGTAGGCGTAGCAAATGGAAAATCTTCAAGTTCATGAACGCATTGGTTTAACAGGAGCATCTAGTTTTTTAACAACTTTGGTTCTGAAAAGATTAGCAGCTCTAGCGAGTGTTAAAGAAGTCCATATTTTTGATATTAAACCACCTTCGGTCTCTTCAACAAAATTTATTTTTCACCGTGTTGATTTAACAAAAGATGAAGCAAGCGAAAATATTGCCACAGTTCTTATCGAAAATAAAGTAACAGCTTTTATCCATGGTGCTTTATTTTCTGGTCCTACCCGCAGAAAATCTTACCACCATGAAGTAGAATCTATTGGTACTTTCCATGTGCTAAACGCTATGGCTGAAGCACGTATTAAAAAACTAGTTGTGCATGGAGCCACATTTGTTTATGGTGCTCATCCCAAAAACCCAAATTTTATTCATGAAGATTATTCTTTAATTTCTCAAGGACCACAATTTGTTAGAACTAGAGTCGATGTTGAAAATCAATTACAAGATTTCGTTCATAATTACAAAGAATGTTCAACTACAGTATTACGATATGCCCCCATATTAGGGCCAAATTCGACCAATATCCGTGCCCGATATTTTTTTGCAGGCATTATACCTAATGTTTTAGGATATGATCCCCTTGTTCAATTTATTCACGAAGACGACGCTGTTCGAGCGCAAATCTCAGCTTTAACAACAAATATATCTGGTGTTTTTAATATAGTAGGCAGAGGTGTGTTACCTTTAAGCACTGGCGCACACATGTCTGGTAAAATACCAGTTCCTTTTATTTCTCCTATGTGCCGGACTTTTTTTGCCGCTGGCTATGCTTCAAGAATATGGGAATTGCCTTCAGATATAGTTCCCTTTTTTCAATATATTTGTGTCGCTGATGGTAAAAAAGCCGCTGAGGAACTTGGATTTATTCCTAAATACTCTAGCAGACAAGCATTAAAATCAATGATTGAAGCAAATAGATTAAGAAAAATAGGTTTTTCTATGCCATCTTCAACTCTTGGTGAAGATGCTGCATTTGCAACTTCCCAAGGTTTTCAACAAATTTTTTAAGGGCGATGAAAAATGGCTGTAAATTTAAATGAAAAAATACCACATCATAATAACAATTCAAATGATAATTTACATAATTTTTCAAATCAAATTTTTAATATTCGTAGACTATTAGTAGAACAATTCAATAGAATTGAACGAGATCTGCAAGGCAAGTTTAATAATAATCAAGAAAAATTCGCTACCAAAGAAGAGCTTTATAATGTTCTTGGCAAAATGCAAGAATTTAGACATGAAATAGAAAAAATTTTAACTTTAAACGATGAACAAAGTAACTATGAAAAACCAAAAGATGAATTAACAAAAGGCTTAAATCCTTTTAATTTAAGAAAAAAATATCATGAGTTGTCCCTTAGTTTACGCAGTGAAGAAGTAGATCCTTTTGGATACGATCCCATTTTTGATCAATTTTTAAAACCACTACTCGATTTCTTTTACATAAAATATTGGCGCGTTGAGACTTACGGGATATCAAATATCCCTGCTGAAGGACCTGTCTTACTGGTAGGAAATCATTCAGGCGGTCTTCCATACGATGCCACAATGCTTAAAGTAGCCATTCAAAAAGAACACCATATGCATAGAGAATTGCGTTTTATGGTAGAAGATTTCCTATTTCATTTTCCATTTTTAGGTTCACTTATGAACCGATTTGGAGGCGTGCGCGCAAGTCAAGACAATGCACAACAGTTATTAGAAAATAATCATCCCGTTGTTGTCTTTCCCGAAGGTGTAAAAGGTCTTGGAAAATTATACCGTGATAAATATCATCTTGCCCGATTTGGCCGGGGGGGATTTATTCGTCTTTGTTTAAGAACGCGCGCTCCCCTAGTTCCTGTTGCATTTATTGGGCCTGAAGAAATTCACCCCATGCTTGCAAGAGAAACTGTATTTTCACGCATGATTGGAGTTCCCTACACACCAATCACTTGGACTTTTCCATGGCTAGGACCTCTTGGTCTAGTACCTTTGCCAAGCAAATGGAACATTCATATTTTACCGCCAATAGATTTTTCTAATTTTGGCCCTGGTTCAGAAAAAGATAGAGTTTTGGTATATAAAATGAGTAAAATGGTAAAAGAACAAATTCAAGATACAATTGTTGATAAATTAAAAAATAGACGCAGTATTTGGTTTGGATAAGGGGTAAAAATGTCTCAAAAAATTAGGGTCATTTACAATCAAAAAGGCGGGGTTGGAAAAACAACTATAGCTGTAAACTTAGCTAGCTGTGCAGCCTTAGCTGGTAAAAGAACTTTGCTTATCGATTCGGATCCACAAGGAAACGCCTCATCTTATATATTAGGACCCGATAAACAACCTGATAAAACTCTTTCAGATTATTATGAAAGTTGTTTACATATAAATATTTTTAGACAATCTTTATTTGATTATATTATTCATCAAACTAAAATTCCAAACTTACATTTAATTGCTTGTAATCGTGAACTAGAAGAATTAAGAACAAAGCTAGAAAATAAACATAAAATAATGAAGTTAAAAGATGGCCTAAAAAATAATACTTACGATCATATTTATATAGATCCACCACCAGCAAACGATTTTTTTAGTTTAGCCTGTCTTATCGCAGCTAATGAAATAATTATTCCTATTGATTGTGATGCTTTTAGTATAAGAGCTGCACATGAAATTAAAAATACGATTGAAGAAGTGAAACAAGACCATAATCCTAATTTGATAATAAGAGGAATAATTGTCAATCAATACCAAAAAGGTACCAAGCATGCACATGGTATCATACAAGAATTAAAAAAAGTAGGGTTTCAAATACTTGAGCCATTTATTCCAACAAGCATAAAAGTACGTGAGTCACATTCAGAAATAAAACCCATAGTCATTGGTTATCAAGATCACGTTGTCAGCCAAGCTTTTAATGGGATTTTTGCTAATCTTGAAAACTATCAATATAAAGACAAAAAACAAAATTTGTCTAAAGAAGTAATGAATGAAGTGTAATTTTACTCAAGTAACATTAAAATTTTAACTTTTATAGTTTTAGAATAATGTGAATCATTAGGAGAAAGAGCAAGCACTTTAATTTCACCAAAGTAAGTTCCACTAGGCAGTTGGCTATTTTTTTCTTTAATGAAAGTAATATATAATTTACCTTCATTTTCACTGTAAAAAGTTGCATAATTATTCATTGCCGAATTAAAACCATAACTTATATATCTTTGTCCTGAAAGAATAACGTCATAAAATTTATTCGTATTTTTTTTCAGTAATTTTACTTTAATTTCAGAAAAAACGTTTTCTTGTACAATTTCATTTTGATCTAAATATAAAGTTTTTGGTCCAATAGCATAAAGTTGTTCAGGAACTATAAATGCAATTGGTCCTCTATTCAAGTCTTTAGCAAAATTAGTAGTATGAAATGCTGTAACTTGAAGTTGTCCTACAGCATCTTTAGTCACTATTAAACATTCATTTGCAGTAAGAGATTGAACACATTCATTTTCTTTAACTTCATTTATCAGACCATTTGCATAGTTCACATAAAGAGAAGATTCACCATTATTCGTATTATTTTTGTTATTAGAAAAATGAATCCGTTGGCCGCAAGCAGCTAATAAGAATAAAATTGAAGTTATAGTAAATATTTTTGAGATAATGGCACGCCATGAATGTGACATATTTAACCTCAATGATTTCAAAGGTGTAACAATTTGAAATTACAGATAATAATTACTATCTATACATTTCACTGAAATTATAAACTTTTCTTGCTAACAAATTGATTAAAAAATAATGACTAATCTATATACTTAGCACACAAAAAACATAATAACACCTTGATATTAAAAATTATATTCGCTATTTTTAACTAATTATTCATACTAAATATTATAAATATGTATACTTATAAAGGAATAAATTAATAATTATTACAAAAATATTACTTGATTTTAACCTACTTTTTATAATATTGTTACTTTTGTTAAATTTATTATATTTTTAGATTACAGGAAACTTTTATGCGGATAACTAAACAGCTTATTTTACCCTTATTAATTTTAAATATATTCAGTCTTTCCAGTTTTGCCGAAGATAATAATTATTTAGAACAATTAGAACTTCCAATAGATACACAAGAACTTAAATTAACAAATAGTTACATAAGTAATAATCTTTTATCTGTAAATTTTGCATGGAATACTGCTTTCTCCGCTATAATTTGTACTAAATGGGGTTGTTCTCATTCATTCGGATTAGGAAGCTCATACAAAGTACCTTTAATTATAGGTGAGGAAGTTTGTGTAAGCGTTTCCGTAGATCCTCTATTAACAGCTTCACGGTATAACTATTACTTTAAAATGGAAAAAGATGAAGCTGCCGAAGTAAATTTTAAAGGTTTTAGTGTATATCCAAAATTTACTTATTCTGATTCTTTAAAATATGTAGAAAGTAAAACTAATTTTTACCGCATTCCTTGTTATAAATTTTATTTAGAAAGATTAAATTACAACAAGACAAAGTAGAATTATTAAAGCCATAATTTAATGAAAATATTTAATCACAACTAATACAAAATATCTTCATAAAAAGCACCAAATTCCATACTTTTATCACAAATATGCAATTCTAGAACCCATCTTTCTGCCGCAGGAATAAAATCAAGCTCAAAAAGTTTAGCATTTGTATATAGTTTGTGTGAAAATTCTGAAAGTCTATGTCCTTTTACATAAGCAGGAGTCAGATTATAGCCCGCATCTGTTACAACTTTTTCTGCATACTGACACAATTCTATTCCTGTAACCTTAGACACGCGCCAGTAAGCTTTTATTTCACTGAATATTTTTTCCACATCGCTTACAATGGCCTGATGTTTTGCATGGGAATGACCTACAGTAAAAGTTTTCCCACAGTCGCCTTCAATATTGTCCCAAATAGGACCAATATCAATAAAAAAAATATCATTTTCATTTAATTTACTATTTTCAGAATAAGGATCAGAAAAACTATAAATCGTATTATGTCCAAAACGGACATGCGTCTGATGCCAGAATTTTTTAACCCCTTGCCCAGCCAGATACTGATTAGCTAATTTAATAGCTTCTTTTTCAGTTATTCCAGGCTTTATCAACTCTGCTATTTTATGCAAAGCTTCCCAAGTTTTTTCCCTTGCCGAATACATCATCGGTTCAATTGCTGAGGGTAATATTTTTTCGACGAGTTCTTTATCCATAGTAACCTTAATTTTTTTGAATAAAACACAACGAATGTAATTTATTTGTACCTGGAAAAGTATCATATGGTTCTATAAAAACTATTTTGTAACCAACTTTATTTAGCTCTTTGCCAAAATGAATAAGATCATTTGCTGAAGAGGTGAGATAAAAAATTGTTTTAGGCTCTAATTTAGAAATAAATTCTAGCGAAGAATTTATATTAAATTTTTCATCGCGAGCATTAAAAATTAAAGCTTCACAGTTATTAACAATATTCGTATTTATTAATTCATTTAATTTCTCTGTAATAGGACCTGCATAAAAAGCAATATTTTTTACTACATTATTGCGAGCATTTTTATTTGCATCTTTAATAGCAGTTTCTGAAGGATCAATCGCAATAATTTTTTTAGCATTATGTCCTAAAATACAAGATAACTCGCCAGCTCCACAATTTAATTCGACAACAGTTTCTTTGCTTGAAAGATCAGATAGTTCTAAAATTCTATGAAACATTTTATTAAATAATCTTGGATTTGCTGGTAGATATGTTGCTGGCGAATACTTTATATTAAACTCATTATAAGTTTCTTCAATTTCATCTTGCCCAACCAATTTTTTCATTTGAACTAAGGAGTCCATTTCTGTACTAAGTTGTGGATGAACTACAGAAGCAAAAACTCCTTGAATATTCATTATTTTTTCAGCCAATTCCCGCGCTAAAGGTTTTAATAAATGAGGTTCATCTTTAGTGACATTAATTATAACTTGCGCTTGTCTATAAGCATGCGTGGTTCTTATTATTATACTATGAATAAACCCTGATTTGTTTTTTGGAGTATAAATAGTTAAATTATGCAGACGAATGCCAGTGCGGAAAAAAGCGGCTATATCATTGGCAAGCAAAGTCTGTACGGGACAGCGTCCGATATCTACTACAGAGTTCAACGATTGGTTATACAGACCCACATCGATCCAGCGTTTGGGATTTGCAGGATCAGAGCTGAAATGTTCAGAAACCATAAGCTTTATTTGATGGCGGTAACCAAAGCGCTCTTCCGACGCAATACAATCTTTTACTATTACCTTATTTGCCAAATTTGGCTCTGAAGTGATTTTTACTTTTAAATCGTTTGTTTTTTGCTGCAACTGCGATTTATAAGGAAGATCGAGAAGGGGGCAATAATTACATTTATCAATAATTTTACAAGGTTGCTCATGAATAACCCGTTCCGACACACCTTCTTTAGTGGTCATCATTCTAATATTCAGTGGTTGACTACGTGCAGGTTTCCAAACAAGTGAAGCGGCATTAGTATTTCCTTTCCGAAAATTCCCGTCTCTTTTAGGAGGTGAGCGATCAAAAGGTTTAGAAAAAGAACTTTTAGAATTAATATCTTTCATTAGCAACACACCATATTAAAATTTTCAAACAACCATATAAATACAATAGAAATGAAGAATATCTGCCTATTAACTTGACAGGCTTTGAGCTGAGGTCTCCAAAACTTGCGTATTATCAACAGGAACAACTGGCATTACAGCATTCCACGCTTCAGCTAATAGCCTATCTGCAGGAACTTCGCCAGTTGAAATGTGCGGAAGAGACATGTTTTTTTGTTCAAGAACCCAGCGCGCAATTGTTGCTATACCTTCTTGATACGAGCTGACTTTTGCGTCAGAAAGCTCGCGCATTTGTCGCATGAGTTTATACATTTTTCTAGCAGTTAATGCTCTATCATGCCACTTCATAAAAAAAGCAGGATCTAGAGGTTTGCCATCATTTGTCTTAGCTGCATCTAACCATTTAGATAAATCCGATTCTGTTATTTTTAATTTTTCTTGCAATGAATTTGTTTTTGCGACTAAAAGTTTTTTATTTTTTTCAGCTTCAGATAATTTGGTCTTCAAAGCAGAGTTTTCTTCTTTAAACTGAGAAATTTCGAGAAGTTTTTTTTCAAAATCAACTAAAGGAACATTATTTTTCTGTGAACTTAAAGCTTCCTTAAGCTGGCTGTCCATTTCTTTTAATTGAACAATAAAACGAGTATTTTCTTCACTAAGCGAATATAATTTATTTTTACTTGCGATATCTACTTCTTTTAAAGATTTCTCTTTACTTTTCAATTCTTCTTTTGTTTTTTTAATTTCATCTTTTAATTTAGCTGTTTCTTTTCTTAAAGATAAAAGTTCTTGTTGAGTATGAGATGAACTTTCATTTATTATTTTTTGCTGTGTTCCTTTTTCTTTTTTTTCTGAGTGAGTAACAATATTTTTCTCTTTTAATGCAAGAATATTGTTTTCTGAAAGAATTAATTTATTCTCAAGCTCTTTATTTCTTAAACTAAGTTTTTGTCTCACTATAATTAGCCAAGCACAAATTAATAGTGAAATTCCCGAAAAAGAAAATGCCGTTATTGTTGCAATATCCATATATTTGTTTCCATGAGTTAGTTAGAAACTCAAGCCCTGAAAACTGATTTAGTAGCTGTTAGTTTCTATACATCAGAAAATCTTTTAACCTAATGTTGATCAAAGTCCGGCTCATCCAAAACAAAGCCATTAACTGTTCAACCGTGTCTCTAGCTGGATCACATTGGCTAAACGCAATTTGTAGCAAATACGTCGGCATAAGCAAGAAAATAGCCAGTCTGTTTGCTAAATTTGGATTTTTTGTGTTTGCTAATTGACTTTTGAGAGGTTCCTTTTGCATAAGAGTTTGCGCAAGCTCTTTTGCTAAATAAAAGCGTAAAGCAGTCCCCATTTTCTCACCTTTTGTCCAGGTAATAATACTTTTGCCATTTTCCTCTTTTGTCTGCACAAAATCTTTTTGATTTTCTAAAGACTTTATTTCAATCTCTGGAAACACATTGCTAAATTCTGGAACAAAAATTGGTAAAGCTCTAACATTCGCTCTTTCTATTATACTATTTGCTTCAGCAAGTAAAACATCTCTTTCTTCTTTTGCACAACTAAAGTCGCCGTATCCTTGGTATTCTATTAAGGCATCGAGCAAAACATTTTTTCCTAAAGAAATATCTATTAAATTGCGAGGATCGACATCTAAAGCTTTTGCCAATTGATTTAAATTTTGAATAGATTTTATATTTTTCCGTCCATATTTCCAATGTGTGCAATCAGCAGGATCAAAACCAAGCAAAGCCCCAACATCTTGGTCTGTTATTTTCTCAGTTGCATTCTTTCTAATATTCAACACCTCTTTACAAAACTTAAAGAGTTCTGCGCTATGCGGAAAACGATTATTTTCAATATTGATCATATTTACTGTCCTTTTTAAAAATCTAAAACAAATGTTGAATGAAGTTACCTTCTTGAATTGTAACACAAAAAAAAAACATTCCTAACGAAAGAAAAAACAAACAGTGCTTTTGCTACCTACAACGGAATTGACACAAATCGCTTTCAAATTAAGCATTTTTTGATAGCGTAAAAAAGAGACCCATTTTAA
>CAYSZE010000335.1:0-15985 GCA_964435255.1 uncultured Oligoflexia bacterium | reverse complement strand
TATGCCCATAGTCTCTAGCATTTGGTGTTGTGTTGATAACAAATGTTCCAATGAAATTTTTTTCGCCAAAAATTTCATCACATATCATTCTTAAGTGGTGTAATTCATGGTCATCAATGCTTATTATTATCGTTCCTTCTTGGCAAAGAAGATTTTTTGCCAAGAGTAATCTTGGGTAGACCATATTCAACCATTTTGCATGTATTCTGCCATTTAAATTATAACTATAATTAGAATTTAATTTGTCTGCTCGTTTAGTTTTTCCTTGGTAATCTTCTATATTTATTTTAAAATTATCATTATAAATAAACTGATTACCAGTATTATAGGGAGGATCTATATAAATAAATTTTATAGTTTCTTGGTATTGATTTTGTAATAATTTTAATGCATCTAAATTATCACCTTCAATAAATATATTTTCTGTTTCTGTAAATTTATGGCTTTCAGAAATTTGTGGTATGAAATATTTTTTAATGGGCTCATTGGCAAGTGAAATTGCTTCCTGTTTACCTGGCCATGTAAATTGAAATTGTGAGTCCGTGGAGTTAATATTTTCTTGAAAACTTACAGCCGTTTTTGATTTATTCATTTATGACCCTTAAAAAATAGCTTAAATTTAAATAAAACAAAAAACTTATATTCGTTTATTATTTTTAACTGGTTATCTTGACATGTCAACGCCTTTTTGCGAATAAATAAAAGGTTATTTTTGGAGGGATCTTGATAGAAATAGTTTATGACAAAGGTACTCTGTTAGTAAAAAATATTCAGGCAGAACATGTTAAATGTTTTTCCTTTCTCAAATGGGACGCAAGAATTTTAGCTTTTCGTGCAATGGCTTATCATTATCGTGCACTTATTCTGAAATTGCGGCAGGAAAAAATAGAATATCAAGACATAGCAAAAGATTTCTTACCCCAAAATTATATTTTGCAACAAAAAATTGATCCGCGCAGTCACCAAATACAAGCTTTAAATGCTTGGAAAGCCCAAGGAAGTCATGGTGTGGTTGTTTTACCGACAGGCGCAGGTAAAACTATTTTAGCAATTTTGGCAATTGCACAAACACAACGACCAACGTTAATACATGTTCCCACAATTGATTTAATGACACAGTGGTATGATATTTTAAAAAAGTTTTTTGCTACCCCAATTGGTCTTTTAGGTGGTGGTTATAATCAAATGGAAACAATTACAGTTGCGACCTACGACTCTGCACTTATTCATGTTCCATATAAAGGCAATAAATTTGGGTTGCTTATTTTTGACGAATGTCATCATCTCCCTGGCGAACAATTACAATACACAGCAATAAATTCTATAGCTCCTTTTCGTTTGGCATTAACAGCAACACCTGAAAGATCTGATGGTAAAGAAACAGTGCTGTATGACTTGTGTGGACAAGTTTGTTTTCATATGGATATTAAAGAATTAGAAGGTCATACTTTAGCTCCTTATGATGTTGTTACCTATGAAGTTGACATGACAGAGACAGAAAAAGAGCAATATTTAGAAGCTAGACAAACTTATTTAGACTTCTTAAGGGAACAGAACATAAGTTTTAAACATGCCTATGGCTGGCAACAATTTTTACGTAAAGCGCATCAAAGTGCTCAGGGCAAAGAAGCTTTTGCAGCATATTTAAAGCAAAAAAAATTATCTCAATCATCAGAAAATAAGTTGCATTATGTCTGGGATATTATAACGAAACATAAAAATGATCGGATTTTAATTTTTACCCAAGATAATGAAACTGCCTATTCTATTGGCAGGAATTTTTTCTTGCCCGTTTTAACTCATCATACAAAAGTTAAAGAAAGAGAGTTTTTTTTAAATTCGTTTCGACAAGGAGATTATCGTATTCTTGTGACTTCAAAAGTCTTAAATGAAGGAGTCGATGTCCCAGAAGCGAATGTAGCCATAGTTGTTTCTGGGAGTGGGACTGTACGTGAACATGTGCAAAGGCTTGGAAGAATTCTACGCGCTAAAGAAGGTAAAAGAGCCATTTTATATGAATTGATTGCAGCTGGTACAGGAGAATATTTTGTAAATCAAAGAAGGAAAATGCATAGTGCTTACGAAAAAAGAACTCCTGAATTATAAAAAGACAAAAGGACATATTGTTCCTAAATTTATCTCTAATTCCGAAGAATCATTAATTAAGTTAGCTGATAACTATATAGAAGTGTTTTCAGCGGCCATAGGTTTGGTACAGTCGGAATTGGATGAGCAAATAGCGGTGGCCTGTGTCGATTCACTAGAAGTGGAGCAAATAGTCCAAAAAGGTCTGCTTAAATTATTAAATGATAGACTCACATTTGAAAGTTTTTTTACTGGTGATATAAATGAATTACGACAAAATATATTTAAAGCAGCGAATTGTTTTTTAAGTGATGCTGTGCAGTTTTCTTTATCTGCTTATTTAGAAAAAGTTGCTAAAAGCGTGCATTTGTCCGTCAAAGAAATTCAACCTCTGCTTTATTCAGATTTACCAGAACATAATAGAATTATAGCATTTAAAGAAATTAATGCTAAAAATTTATTGAATAGATATAATTTAGCTTTAGTGCAGGGGCTATTATTTTATAGTGAAGCTGTGACAATAGAAATTCCAACAAATAGTTCAGCAAAAGCAGAATTGCGCTTTTTATTACGGCAAATAAAATTTTATCAATTAGTTGTCCACATTCAAAAAGAAAATGATAAATTAATTATACACTTAGATGGTCCTATTTCGTTATTTATGCAAACTCAAAAATATGGGTTTAATTTAGCAGCATTTTTTCCTGTGATTGTTCTTTTACCAAAATGGGAATTACACGCTAAAATAGAAATTTCAAAATCTGTAAGACAGCAAGGTTTATTGACTTTAAATCAAAATTCGCCATTAATTTCACATTATAGAAATTTTTCAGCATATATACCTGAAGATTTTAAAATTTTTGAAGAACAATTTCAGCTAAAATCGACTCAATGGGTTATTGATAACGATAGTGAAAATATACTTTTTGATGGGAACAATTATTTTTTTCCAGACTATAAATTTGTTAATGCTGATAAAATTGTTTACTTAGAGTTATTTCATGCTTGGCATAAAAGAGCTTTATTGCAAAGAATTATAAATATAAAAAGTAACTATTCTTTTAGTTACATTATAGGAATAGCGAAGTCTTTGCTAAAAGATAAAGAAATATCGCAATCTATTAGTACTTCTGATTATTTTAATAAGAATGGGTTTATTTTTCGAGAAATCCCAACAACTAAACAAGTGCTAGATATCCTAAGAAAATTTGAATAATTTAGATATTAAAACTACTTTAACTTGCTATAAATTGTATTTTAAACTAAACAAAAATACGTCTTTATTTTAAAAGATGTTGTTTAGTATTGAAAGTTTTATATGTTTCCTGTTTTTATATTTAAAATTTATTCCATTCGAAATGATACGCTTTCTTATATTGAAAAAATAAAAAGATTAGAACATGTCTTGCATTTTATTCAACATCAGATAATTACAATTGAAAGTAATTTTTCAATGTTTAAATGTTTAGGGTTAAATAAAATTGAAATTATCAGTGAAACTGACCTTTGCTATTTTAGTGTTCTAAATAAAAAACGATTTAAGGAACAAAAAGTTAAAGCAATTTTGATAGCACCTGAATATTTTCTATCTATAAGTAAATTTGATAATATTATTTCCAAAAGCGAAAAGTTAGAACTAGAGAAAAAACTGCATGAATTATCAGATAAATATAAGAATATTTTAATGATATTAGGTTCTCTTGCAAGTGAAAAACAAATTGCAGATAAAAATTCTTTAAAGACTCTTTCTTTAAAAGATATTATGGATCAATATGCTAAATATGTAAATGAAAAAAAAGCCAGAGGTATACATTCATATAAATCTCCATATGAGTATTATAAATCCGTAACAAAGCAAGTAGAAATTAGTAAAACAAAAGATTATTTTAACTATTTAGTACAAAATCAGTTTGATATGTATGCAATTAGAGGGGGTGGTGGATTTTCTGAACGAGTCAATCGCTATAATTATAATCATAGCCAATTTAAGTTAATTTCAAATAAAACATTAGGTTATTTGGCTGGTGAAAGAATTTTAAAGTACAATAAAATAGCTGGCTACGATGAAGAAAAAGATTATGAAAACCAAATGTTTGTCCCTGGTAGTATAAAACAAAAATTATTTGATAAAACGCTGACTCTAAATAAAATACCAATTTTAGGTGATAAATTATTTACTTTGGGAATTGAAATATGTTTTGATCATGCAAATGGAGTCGCAAAAAAGTTTTGGCCAGAAGCTCCACATATTCATTTAATTTTATCGGCGGCTGTAAAAAATAATGTCCAAAACTTCTATGTCAAGCAAAACGGATTTTTGTTACATGCCAGTACCATGGAATCTGAAGATAAAATATTTCAATTGAAAAGTATGAGTTTTAAAGAAGTGTGTGAGTTTGAAAATAAAATATCTTTTCATAAAGTAACTTATAGAATTAAAAGTAGTTTGATATTTTTAAAAATTTAATTTCTTTTTTTCTTTTCTTCAATTTTATTGACATACCAAGAGCTTAATGCAGCAGTTAAAAGGGTTGCAATGATGACAAGTAAAGACATCCAGCTTGGGATTTTGATCCAATCCATTAATAACATTTTTAGTCCAATAAAACCTAATATGACAGCCAAACCAGGTTTTAAGTAACGTAATTTTATGATCCAATCTGCTAATACAAAGTACAGTGCTCTTAAGCCTAAAATTGCTAAAATATTAGAAGCAAATGCAACAAATGCGTCGTTTGTAACAGCAAATACGGCAGGGACTGAGTCTATCGCAAATATTAAATCTGTAATTTCTATGACGATTAAAGCTAAAAATAAAGGGGTTGCTTTGCGTATACCGTTTTGTTTGACAAAAAATGATTGATTTACAATTTTATCAGTTGTTGGGATAATTTTTTTAATTTTACGAATAATAAAATTATCATTTGAATTTTTTTCATCATCGGAATCGAATAAAAACTTAATACCTGTATAAACTAAAATAGCTCCAAATACGTACATTATCCAATGAAAATTGTGCAACAGATGTGCGCCAAATAGAATAAAAAGGCCGCGCATTAAAATGGCACCTAAAACGCCATAAAAAAGAACACGATGTTGATAAACAACTGGAATTTTAAAGGAACCAAAGATGAGTAGTATGACAAAGATATTGTCCATACTTAAGGTTTTTTCTACTAAGTATCCTGTAAAAAATTCGATACCTAGCTGAGTGCCATAACTCCACGCAAACCAAGCATTAAATAGTAAAGCAACACTAATCCACGCAATACTTTCTATGAGTGCATGTTTTGTTTTGTTTTTTTCATTTGCACTTTTAAAGAGACTCAAGTCAATTAAAAGTAAAACCACTATCCCTGCTGTAAAAAAAAGCCATAACCAGTAAGGGACACTGGAAACTTCTGCTAAGAAATTCATATTATTAAACCCTCTTTTTTAAAAAGACAAATTATATTTTATTGAAATGATTAAAAATAAGCAAGTTAGTTAGTGTTTTTTATTGGAATATCAAATATTTCATTGATATTATAAATATTTTTCATTAATTTACTTTACCAAAAAAAAATCGAAATATTTTACTAAATGGTTAGCTATTGCATTTGACATTTTTTCACTTAAAAGAGATTTATGCACTAGTCCTATAGTGAAAAGGGGAAAATAATGAAAAAGTTGATAATAAAAATACTTTGTATTTCAGGATTAGTTAGTGCAAACGTTTCTTTTGCTAAAGGATTTATTCCTAAGGAAATTGTTGAAAAAGATTACCTCAAAATAAAATCAGATTGTAAAATTCAAGCAGAAAAAGATTTAAAACAACTTAAATCTTATGGAAATAATAATGTAAATTCTAGGTGGTTAACTCTGCATTGCATAAAGAGTGCTGCTGAAATTTATATTTATAATAAAGATAATCCTGGTAAAACGGAAGAACAAGTTTATGAGGAAACTTCGAATAAGGTAAGTGCACGCTTAGATGAATTGGTGGAAAAAACCGATGAAGAGTCAACAAATAAGTATAATTGTTTATTGCATTTAAATCTTTCTATGCGCTTTGCAAATGCAACTCAAGATTTAGACTTTATAAAAAGAGCTATTATTTCATATTATATTAGTGCAAAAAATGATTGCGAAAAAGGTAGATACTACTAATAACATTCAAAAAAAATTTCATAGCCTAAGTGATGTAATATTCTTTTTTCATGGGGAGTTATTTTTTTAGTCCATGCCATTAATTTTGCTGTTTTGGGTACGATATTTGCAAGTTGGATCAGATTATGATTTTCTTGTTTTAAAGATCCAGAGTTTATTCCTGAAATTGCAATATATGGTGCATCAGTTTCTAATATTGTATTTATCTGTCTTTTATTATGGGCTAAAAAAATAAGAGTGAAATTGTAATCACGCGCGATTTCAGTAAGTAGTTGAATTTGGTAAACATCATGCTCGTCACAATAAATAAATAAACCATCAAAACCTTTTAAAATTGAGTCATAAATATCATATTCTTGAGAGTAGAAACCAGTTCGAAAAATAAATGAACTGTCAGATTTTGCGAATAAAAAGTCTTGCCAAGTCTCATTTAGTGGAGACGTAAATAAACAATACATTTCTTCACTTATTGTGTCAGTCATTTGCGATTTTTTTGAATTAAATAAGACAGTGAATTGTTCATCAATGATATAATTAGGAATGGTATGAAACGCTTCATTATCTTGTTGTTTTTTTAAATAAGTCTCTTCTAATTTAATTAAAAAATGTTTTTTGTTAATTTTAAGATCTAAGTTGTCATCAACTTTTTTGCGTATTTCTGTAAGAGAAATTTCTTGCATTTGTATGAAAG
The DNA here is from genome assembly GCA_964435255.1 of uncultured Oligoflexia bacterium. Classification (GTDB taxonomy): domain Bacteria; phylum Bdellovibrionota_B; class Oligoflexia; order Silvanigrellales; family Silvanigrellaceae; genus Silvanigrella. Next base: position 9,060 of record CAYSZE010000335.1, on the reverse strand, counting down.
TAATTTTTTGTTGCTGCGCAAGAAAAAAATTTAAGAGGTTTTTTTTTTTTAACATAGTTCCTCTTTTTAATGTGTCCTGTTTTTCCAATTTTCTAATATAGACAAGGCTTTTCCACTAACAATGGTTTGTTTTGCTAAATTCAAACCATCTTGTAAGGAATTGCATTTTTCTGCGCACCATAATGTAGCGGCTGCATTTATTGCAACAGCATCTATTATGGCTTGTTTTGATTTATTTCTTAAAGTATCAACTAATACTTTTGAATTATATTCGACATCTTTTCCAAGTAAATCTTTTATTTCATGATTTGGAAAACCCAGATCATTGGGCTTAATAACTTCATGAGTCACTTTTCCATATTCTAGTTTTGAAATATAAGTGGCACTACAAACAGAAATTTCATCGAGTCCGTCTTCACCATGTGCTACCAATCCTCTTTTTCTGTTTAAATGTTTTAAACAGTTTATAAATAATGGAAGGTAATCTTTTTGAAAGACTCCAATAAATTGTCCCGATAATGGAATAGGATTGGCAAGGGGAATAATGAGATCGATAATAGTTTTAAAACCTAATGTTTTACGTATATCCATTAAATGTTTTAAAGTTGGATAAATAATTTTAGAACTTAGAAAAGTAATGTTGTCTTGTTTAATTTGTTCAACTGCTTTTTCTATATGAGTTGCTGGAAAAATGTTTAATAACTGTAAAACGTCAATGCTATTCGATTTTTGAATAGAACCAATTCCTATAAATTTTGCTACGGGTGCTCCAGCTGCGGCAGCAACGATAGCTGCTGTTGTCATAATATTTAATGTTGTTAAGCGATCTCCGCCTGTGCCACTGCAATCTACTAATTTATCGAAATGATGATTTGTTTTAAATGAATTTTGTTCCTGAATTGTTTTTAATATTTTTATAATTATTTCTTCTGAAATTGGGAGAAATCGAAACCCAGTTAAAACAGCAGCAATTCTTACATCTGATAAAGTACCATCTATCATGCTATGAGTAAGTGCTTCTGCTTCATCTATAGAAAAACCTCGACCAGCAAAAACTTGTTCCATAATTGGTGAAAAATTTTTATCAATAATCATGTTCCTGCTCTTTTTTAGGTATTACGGTTGTTTTATATGAAAAACTAGCTGATAAAACTGCTTGTGTAAATAAATTATCTTTTATTGTTTTTAAATTTAAAAACTCGTTTATTTCATGATAGCACGTTGCAGGTGCTTCTAAAGCAAGTACATGAGCACAGCCTTCAACCCATTTAGCAGTTATGTTTTTAATTTTTTTCGATAAAACAATAGGAATTTTGCTTGATAATAATCGATCTTCTTTTCCCCAAAGAAGTAAAACAGGGCATTTAATATTTTTTAAGTTGTCATCTACAAAATGATCTTCTTTTGTTAATTTAAGTAAATCTTTAATTTTTTCATCTTTCAAATTACGGAACAATGAGCGTTTTGCTGTTTTACTTAAAATGGGAATTCCTGTGTATGGAAATGCTTTCATAATTCCTGGGTATAATTTATGAAATTTTTTCCAACTGAGAAAGGTAAGAGTATCGCGAAGACTAAAGGGATTTATTTTTAGGCCAGCAGGATTTAAAAGAATTAATTTGTGTACCATTTGTGGTTGAGTGCTAGCAATATACATAGACAACCAACCACCTAAGCTTAATCCACATAGATCTACAGATTCTTCAGTAACTGTAGAAATAAATTCAATCACTGATTCAGCGTGTTCTAAAAAACTCATCACAGGATTATTTGCTTGACTAAAACCTGACATATGAAAAAGATCTGGAATAATGATTCTTCTTTTATTTTCAAACATTTTTCCTAAAATCCACCAGCTTTGAGCACTACTTCCTAAACCATGTATAAAAATTATTGGTCTTAAATTTGACTTAGGATCACTATCATAATAGTGAATTTGTCCATATTTGGTGGATATCGTTTTCGAAACAAATCCTGAAATATTTAATACAGATTTAAAAATTTTAGAAAAAGATTTATCCAGTGTGATTTCGGTTGATTTTATGACGTCAAGGTTTTCGACTTTTCTTGCAGGTCTGACAATAAGCTGCAGTAATTTTAACTGCAGGTAACGATTGACATCCATATTTGTGGAAAAAAAGCCGAAATTAAAGTTCCTTTGTGGCATTTTATCCAATCTCTTTTAAGAGGACTTGTTCAATTTTATTGGCCATGGCCTCAATCTGGCCAAGTTCTGGTCCTTCTAAAGTAATACGTGCTAACGATTCTGTTCCGCTATAGCGGAGCAACACTCTTCCAGAAGAACCGAGCTCCTGTTCAAATTCTCTCACAAGTGAGGTTGTTAAGGGAAGAGTCTCTAGCGGAGGTTTTTTTATTACTTTAACATTTTTAGTAATTTGTGGGAATTTTTTCATTACAGAGGCAAGTTGAGAAATTCTTTTATTAGTTATACACATCATTTCTAATACTTTTAAACAGGCGATTAAAGCGTCGCCTGTTGTGCTGGAATCAAGAAAAATAAGATGCCCAGACTGTTCTCCCCCTAAACAGTAGTCATTTTGTAACATACTTTCCATAACGCTACGGTCACCAACATTTGTCCGTATAACGTTAATGCCTGCTGTTTCCATAGCAACATCGAACCCTTTGTTACTCATTATAGTAACGCAAACACCATTATTTTTTAATTGATTTTGTGATTTCATTTCTAAAGCACATAGTGCAATAATATTATCGCCATCTAGTATGTTACCAAGTTCATCAACAACAATTAGTCTATCGGCATCACCATCGAGAGCAAAACCTATGTCAGCTCGATGCTCTACTACTTTTTTAGCTAAAATTTGTGGATGCAAAGCACCGCTTTGTTCATTTATATTAAAACCATTAGGCTCGTCATGAATGGTAATAACTTTGGCGCCAAGTTCTTCAAAAACTTTAGGCCCCACTTTATAACCAGCTCCATGTGCGCTATCGAGAACAATTTTTAATCCATCTAGTTTTAAATTTTTTGGAAATTTTTCTTTTAAAAAGACAGCATATTGCCCAATAGCGTCATCAATTCTTTTTGCTCTACCCAAGTTTTGTGAAGTTACAAGATGTTTTTCTAATTCATTGCTATCCATTAAATTTTCAATGAAAAATTCTTCACTATCTGGGATTTTAAATCCGTTATGGTCAAATAATTTAATACCGTTGTCGTAATATGGATTGTGGCTTGCAGAAATCATCATTCCTGCATCGGCGCGCATACCACGAGTTAAATAGGCTATTCCAGGTGTAGGCAAAGGACCTACAAATAAAACATCAACACCGACGCTGCATAGTCCAGAAGAAATGACTCCTTCTATTAAGTAGCCACTCACACGCGTATCTTTGCCAATTAAAACTTTTGGTTTATCAATGCGTTTTTTTAAACTCACACCAAAAGCTTGGGCTAGTCGTAATAAATTAACAGGTGTCATAATGCCGGAATTTGCTTCACCGCGAATGCCGTCAGTACCAAAGTATTTTCCCATATATCAACCTTTAAGGATTAAGATGCACCGAAATGAAATCCGGGACAATTTTTACCAAGGAAACATTCCCTGGAATTTTTAATATAATTGGCTTATCTTGCCAGCCCGGTTTGAGATCCGTTGCGTCAATGAAGACTCTGACATCGGAGGGATCGAGCTTATTTAGAATAACTCTTTGTCCCGATACTTCAACATCAACAGAGCTTGGTCGCAACTGAATTTTTGAAAAATTTCTTTTTGTTAAGTTTTTTATTTCTATTGGAACAGAACGGAATGTTCTATTAAATTTTTTAGGTCCTAAAGTTATTGCGACAACAACACTTTTTTCGATAGATTTAATTGCAGAAGACTCTTCCAATTCGATATTTGCATCAGTTATTAAATTTTTACTAATGCCCTCAATTACAATAGGAATTGTAAAAATATTTTGAGTGCGTGCGAGCTGTTGCCTAGCGCCAGAAACTTTAATTTGTGCAGGTGTTACTTTTACTTGTTCTACCATTAAGCCTGATTGCGGCTCCCCTTTTAATACCGCTTGGACAGGTAATATTTTTTCTTGAATTTTATCGATATCAACATCTATATAAGGTCTTTCGATAATCATATTATATTGCTTTGGGAGTCTTGCGAAATTTTCTCGTCCTACTTTTACCCGAACTTTTCCTGGAGTTTCACTAATGATCTCAATTTCTCCAGTGAGTTCAATATCTGTTGGCGAAATTGAAAAAATTGAGTTTTGTTGTTTAATTGTAACGTCAAGGGTTCTTTCTTTTTGCCCTAAGATAATCATTGTTGGTGAGGTTATAAGTTTGACTCTAGCTACTTTTTCAAAAGTTAAGTCTTTATCAGTTCGGACAATAAAAAAAATAACAATAGAAAATAAAACAGAAAGTACTTTAAGCCAAAAATTATTTGTGATTAATTTTAATAGTTCACGTATAACTGAAAGATTTTCTTGTTGCGGTCCTGCTGGCATTATTTCTTTTCTTCCTTTTGTTTTGTCTCACTTGTAGATGATTCTTCTTTCTTATTTTTATCTTCATCTTTTTTTTGTTTTTCAATAGGTGGATCTAATGGAATGCCACCAATAGAAACATCCCTTGGAGGAGGCGATTTAGGAATAGGAGGATCAAAGCGATCTTCAGGAGCAATTTCGGTAATTGCCTTTAGCGCTTTATTTTTTTCACTTCCATTTTTACTTTTACTTTCAGTTAAATCATTTAAATCATGATCGTCTTCTGTTACAACGTCATTATCTGTTTGCGTAATATTTATATTTTGATGTTTATTTAAAATATTACTAGAGATGAATTGCATATCAGATGATTTTATGTCTTTTATTTTAGCACTACGTGGGAAACGAATATGAATATTATTTGGTACTTTAGATGCAATTTTATTTTCATATTCTACTTGTTGCATTGAAAGTTCTGCTTGTTGTAACGCTAAAGATTCTAGTGATGATACCTTTTTTTGTAATTGTTTATCTGTTTTTTCTATATCTTTACTGAATGGATTATTCATAAACGATTTAGTTTTTAAATATAATTTATGAACTTTAAAGACAATAAAGTTTTCAAACCAATACATAATTCTTGAGTTTTGTCCACGCGGTAATAATAAAATTGATAACATTTTTCTTGCTGCTTCTGATGAGCTTTGTCTCTGTAAATTACCTTCCCAAGCAATAGAAATATTTCCTGTTTCTTCACTAACAACAAGCACAACGGCATCGGTTTCTTCTGAAATACCCACTGCGGCACTGTGTCTTGTTCCCATTTTTTTTGAAAATCTTGGGTTTTTGGATAAAGGTAACTGAGCAGAAGCACAATTAATGCGATCTTTTTTAATAATAACAGCACCATCATGTAATGGAGAAAATGATTGAAATATACTGCTTAATAACTGTTCAGAAACGACTGCATCTAACATAATGCTATGATCATACAATTTATCGAGTCCGACAGAGCGCTCAAAGACAATTAATGCACCAATACGTTCATGACTTAATGATTTAGCTGCATTCGTTATTTCTTCAATAATATTTGTCCCCGAGACGGAATCGAGTCCTGTTGCAAAGGGACCGCGGCCAAAACGAGTTAATAAACGACGAATATCGTCTTGAAATAAAACAATGACTACGATAATAAATGATGAATAAAATTTACTAATAATCCAATGTAATGTGTCAAATTGTAACATGCTTGAAAAAACATAGGTTATAAAAATAACAAGCATACCAATTAATACTTGAGCAGCTCGTGTTCCTTTAAGCATGGAAATAATTTGATATAGCAAAAAAGCGACAAGTGAAATGTCGATAATTGCTTTCCAAGAAATAATTGATTTAATTGACTCTAAGTAGTTCATTCCTTCCCATTATAACTTATCCACAACGATTCCCTGTGGTGGTTTAAATTCGAAAACACTTTCATTCAAAATTTTCGGTGAGTATTCATGGAAAAGCAGTCTTGTTCGGTTTCCATTCGATTGAACAATTCTAAGCTCTTGTATGAAACCTGTCTTCACCTGAATAACAGCGTATATAACTTTTTGCTGTTTGTCTCCCTTAGGTATGAGTCTTAAATGGATATCATCGTCATTTTGTAGGGGAGGAGTGTCAGATTTAACATACGGGGTATTTATGTCCTCGTTGGTTTGTTTGGCTTCAGGTTTTTTCCATTGTGAGACATTATAAAATTTTTTTATATTTGCGAGATTAGTTAGGAGTTGGACAAAACCTAATTCATTAGAGTTTGCTTGTAAATGTTGAGCATGTTTTAATTCAGGAATATATTTCCAAAAATTTTTCCCATTTGAAACATAAATTTCTTGACGCGGGGAAATAATTTCAAAGCGAAATGAAGTTGGCTTTTTTATAAACAAAATACCGTCAGATGGTGAAATTTTTTCTCTTAGAGCAGAATATATTTCTTGTTTAAATTTAACTGAAAAATAATCTTGTTTCGCAGCTTTTTTTAAAATTTCTAAGTATTTACTTTCAAAAATGTGATCTGTTGTTTCCGTTTTATCTGGTTTTTTATTTTGTCCATATGCAAAACTCGTTGTATATAAACTAAATAGAATTATAATTTGAATAAATTTTTTTACAGACATTTAGACCTCTTGAAAAAAGTAATTTAATTCATTTAATGAACGGCTGATACAAAATAAATCGCCTGTCTTTTCTATCATATTTATTAAAGATACTTCTTCAAGCCAATTAAGTAGATTGTTATAAAAATTTAAGAAATTATATATGATAATAGGCTTTGGTTTTTTTAATATTTTATTATAATTAAGGCAAAAAATAAGATCAGCTAAGGTTTGGAGATCTCCTGGTAGAAATAGTAAAATATCTGAATTGTTTATTTTTTTTTCTGGTTCATTACAAAAAGTATGATTTTTATCTTTTTTATGAAAGAGCAAACCTTCTACAATTGAGTTGGTATATAAATTTAATGAGGTATCTGGTAAAATTAAGTGACAATCTAATTTGCCAAAAAAATTTCCTATGTTAAAGCCTTCAGTTAGAAATTCATTTGGTAAGTTATTAGAATTTGAACCATATATAGCTATAATCGGTTTCGATTTAATAAACATTCACTCTACCCCCAAAAAGGAAGATACCAATTCATTTTTTCTTTGCAAAGAATAAAATTTTAAGAACAAAATATTAAATATTGAACTCAATATTGGCTCCATACCACGGTTTTTGTAAATCATCCCGAAATACAATTGGAGAGATATTAAAATTTAATGACTGTTTATTTTCTTCTTTTCTTTTTGTATTAACTTCTTCAACCCTAAAAAAGACGAGTGCTGAAATAAGAGTGCCTACAAGACTTCCCACAATAACATCGCTAACATAATGTGCGTTATCAGTAACTCGTGAAGCTGCAATAATACCAGCACCAGTATAGATAAGACTTGCATATGTCCAATTTAACACAGTGCTTTCAGAATATTTAAACATTAAGGCGGATGAATATGTCGCAAAGGCGAGTGCATGTGAAGCGTGGCCGCTGAAAAAGGAATATTTATCATCTTGGGATGGCGTTTGGCCTTCTGCAGTTTTTTTATCGTAAAAAGGTCTTTTTCTTTGAAAAGTCACTTTTGCTGTGCAGGTTGCAAGTTCTGTTAGCAGATGCGCATGAATCCAGCCTATTCCATGTCTGTAAAGCGGAAAATCTTTTGTAAATAAAGAGAGTCCGCTTAAAACTACGGCAGATGTTCCTAAGGCGTAAGGCAATAATGTAGAACGAGGATAAGTTGTTTTTTTAGCTTCTTTATCAGCAGTTTCATTTGCAAAAGGCCATAATGGAGTTGTTCTGTTGGTATTAAATTGACCAACAGTGGCAATAAGGCCAACTTCTAAGGGGACAGTAAAGATATCTTGTTGCCATTCTCCAGGATTAAATTCAGTCCAGTGGGATAACTGCTGTTCATAATGCTGAGGTGGTAATTGTGGAGCGACATCTAAACTCATTTGTTTTTCTCAGCATTGTGAAGTCTGTGAAAAGTATCCATACGTTCCTGCCATTCTTTGCTGCCTTCGCAAATATTTTTGCTTGCCAAATACATAAGAAAACAACCAAAGAAAAAGAAGAAAAAGCAAAGTATTTGCCCCATAGTCACAACTTGCCACCAAGGTGTTCCTGGAAAGGCATTTAAAGGTGCCCAAGAAAAATTATTGAGATAAAAGTAATTAATTTGCGCATCGGCAGCTCTAAAATATTCAACAAAAAAGCGATAAATGCAGTAGAACATAACAAAACAAGCAGAAACAGCTCCTTCTTTGTGTTTCCAACGAGAAATAATATATAAAGTAACAAACAATCCCCAGCCTTCGCCTAAACTTTGGTAAAGTTGGCTTGGATGTCTAGGAATATTTCCCCCATCTGGAAAAATCATGGCCCAAGGAACTGAAGACTCAATGGTTCTTCCCCAAAGTTCACCATTTAAAAAGTTACCAATACGCCCCATTCCAATACCAATAGGAACGATACGGACGAGTTTATCCGTTAAATGGAAAAATGGAATTTTATTTTTACGGCAGTAAAAAATGATGGCAAGAGAAACTCCAATAATTCCTCCGTGGAATGAAAGTCCGCCCTCCCATGTTGCAATGGCATCTAGTGGTCTGTCTTTATAATAATCCCAATTATAAATAAAAACATAAACTAACCTAGCCCCAACAAGCATCCCTAAAATACAAAAGGTTATTAAGTTCATTAACATACCTTCTGTCAGCATGAGTGTTTTTTTGCGGATCCAGATCATACAGCCAATATATACAGAAATGAAACCTATTAAATACATTGTACTATACCAACGGAGTCCCCAATTGATATTTAAAATTTGTAAGCAATATAAAATACCAAGGACAACAAATGTATAAATTAATACCGTTTGCACCAGCTCAACATTTTGTATTTTTTTGGCAGTTACAGTATTTTCCTGAGTGCTTTTAAGTGTTTTAAGTTTGGTTTTTGTAAATAAATAACCTCCACCAAATACGATTAGGAGAGAAAGGATGCCC
>CAYSZE010000334.1:0-7096 GCA_964435255.1 uncultured Oligoflexia bacterium | reverse complement strand
CACTGTTTTGCACAGCAGCAAAAAGTAATCCATGCTCTAACGATTCACCTATTTTTTGTTGTAAATTCATTGCAAGTGCATTTCCACCCACATTTGATCCCGTAATGAAACCACTTCCCATCCCGATCAGTGGTGCAAGTAAAACCATTAAAAATTTTCCATTCCATGTAATTAAAGTTTCAGAAATATTTTTTATAAAGTGGAATTCATACATCAATCTAGCTAATAAAATAAATAAAAACAGACTTGATAAAGCAACTTTTATTTTACTTCCAAGTATTTTATGGTCTAGTTTAATTTTATTAAAAGATAGAAAAATTACACTGACTAATAAAATTGCCATACCTGGGCTTATTAAGGGAGATAACGAAATATTTTGCCATTGTATTTTGTAAAGATTTTGTAGAAAGTTATTAAGATTAGGTATTCTTAATATTAAAATAAACATAAGTAATAAAAAATATGGAAGGAGTGTCCTTAGCAAATTTAAGATAATTTTATTTATAGCATTTTTATAGGGACTAAAATTATAGTAAAATAAAAAAGTAATGATCGAGGTACAGATACCAGCCAAAACACCAGCAATTTCTGTTAATTTAAAGTGATTAAATACTAACAGTAAAAAAGAGAAAAGAAAACCATGGGTAATGGCTAAGTGCCATTTTTCTTTAAGTAAACTTATACCATTTATGACATAAAGAGATATTAGTCCAATTAAAGGAAAAATAAAGAAACTGACTAAGGCAGTTTCTTTGCCTATGGCATAAATTTTGTATCCTGTTAAATTTGAGCTGATAATTGTTGATACTGCTAGAGTCCCCCAAGGAATAATATTTAAACTTAGCATCGCCAAATAAAACGCTGTTTTAGTTTCAAATAAACGAAAAAAAATAGGAATCCCTATTAATAGCGAAATGCCAAAACCAGTAAAGGACTCAATAGCGGGTAGTGTTCCTAATATAAGGATTAAAGTTTTCTGATCATTTGTGAATGGAAGTTTTTCAATTAAAGTAACAATATTTTCTAAATTGCCTATCTTCACTAGAATGTTGTTAAAGTATAATCCTGGAATTATAACTAAAGCCACTGTCAAAGTTAAAATAAAACTTGCTGCTAAAGCATTTAATGAATGCATATAACTCATAGAGTATAAAGAATTTACGGAAGCAAGAATTATTGTATAGAGTATTGCTATGAGAGCAGAAATAATAACACTTTTTTTAAAAATAAAAATAACGATGATGCAGATAAAAATAGGACTAAGAGACAATAAAAAATGAGACATTACACTCTCCCTAAAAAAGGCGAGATATAATAGCATAATTTGTATTAATTGTCTAATTTCATTTTAAAATAAGACTTTAAAGATTAGAATGTAAATTCTAAAATATTTTGTATACTATCACGTAAATACTATTTCGTTTTATTTTAATAAAAAAATTATTAATGGCGGTTAATTTTAAAAATAGAATTTAAAACTTTTAATTTATTAATCGAAGTTATTAAAAATCTATTTTAACTTATTTTTCAACCAATTAATAATATTTAAAAAAACAGATTTAACTTTAGGTTATGGCTCTTAAATTATAAATAATAAAAAAATATGTAATTTTTTTTGGATACTAACTTGATAATTTAAAAATTTATGTTTATTCAAAAAACAATCTAAATTTAAATTTAGATAATAAAAAAAAATATAAAGCACATAATATTAATTAATTATTTTAAAATATTATGTGCTTTTTTAATGGAAAGGTGATATAAATGCGGCTCCTTCTTTTAAAAGAACTAAAATACACTCCGTTAATTTTAGTAGTGTCATCGGCATTTTTAGGATGCAAAAAAAATGAATCTTCGCCACAGGAAAATAAATACGAACTAGCTCATGAGTTTAGTGGATCAAATCCTTGTACATATTTTAATTCAAATATTGACAATTCAAGTGAACTTATTGAGCCGCTAGTTTCAAAAGAAAATTATGAAAAATACAAAAAAAGACTAGTTAGTCTAAAATCTCTTGATAAAGATGATATTCATGAAAAACACAATATTATATCTGATATTATGACTTTTTTAAATCAGGTTGGTAATGGTAATGAGAATATTACAAAATTAAAAAGTGACTTTAGTAATGAACTAAAAATAATTAGAGAAGAGTTAAAATATAAAGCTGAATATTATGCAATAAATTTTAAAAATTCTATAAGTAAAATAAATAATAAAAATGACCTAAACCCAATATTATTTTCTCTAAATAAAAATAATAAAATTATTGAATTTTATGATGAAGTCAGCAAGTCTAAAAAAACAGTAAAAATAAACTCAGAAGAAGACTTCTATAATATTAAAAAATTTAAAGACCATTTTGAATATCACAGTAAAAATATAGCTTTTGAGACAAAACAAAATAATAATGAATATTTTTCAAATTCTAGTTTTGGTTTATCACATGCTTATATGATTGCATTTATGATTGAGTATTTTTCAGAAAAAAATACAAGTTATAGCATTAATAAAAATGATACCCCTATGCAAAAAATACTTAAAGCTCATACATATGTTAATATTACTCAGCTTGTAAATGATGTCGTAACAGATACAGCAAAAGAGCTTTTATTGTTATCTGAAATAAATAACAATTATCAATTTAATCTAAAAAATATAATTAGAGTTGAAAGAAATATTGCTAAAATTGGGACAAATTTATCTATTGGTTTAAATACAGCAAATTTCATTTTTGACCTTATAGAAATAGTGAATGCTAAAACTATTGAGGAAAGGGTCGATTCAGAAAAACGCTTGGCAGTTGATTTAGCTGCTGCAAGTTTGGGATTTTTAGGAGAAGGTATAGCTTTTGTTGCTGGTGAAACAACAACCGCCTTTGCCTCATTTTTAGCAGTCCCTGTTTTTGGATTAAGCTATGGTATAAATTCCTACGCTGAAGTGGTTGATGATAAAACAAAACAAGCTTTAAAAATGGCGAGTTATTTTTATGATTATGAAAAGAATCATTATTTAATTGCGGACTCTAAAGTATTTGTTCCTAACTCTTCTAATAGTGTACTTTCATTCGCCCATAAGAATTTTAAAAATACTGAAAAACCCGATCACTTAAATATTGTGATTAACAAAATTGACTTAAGTGAGCAAAACTTAATAAAAGTAAAATTTGATAGTCATTATTTATATCCTACTTCTAAGACTAAAAGTTATCTTGAAACGCAAAAATATCTCGATACTAAACCATATTTTGATCATACTACTTTATATATTTCTTCCTTTGATGAATCTCCAACGATTATTTTGGATAAGGAAAAAGCATTTGCTTTTAAAAATTCATTTATTCCGAGAAATACTCCTGAAGAAAATACAGTCGCTAAAAAATTGGATTCTGCGGAAATTAAAATATTTGAAAATACAAAAATTATTTTACCCATTCAGCCTAAGTCTTATATAAAATACAACTACCAAATGACTCCATTTATTACTTATAAAAATGATGCTGAAATTATGAGTGCTTATAAAATTCAGCAAAATGGTGGCTTTTTATTTGAGTTTTATAATGGGATAAGAGGGTTGGGTGATTATGCAATAGCTTCACTTGAACATGAATATCAAAAGACAAATATTTATATTAATTTAGGTGATAATAGCAAGAAATTTATAACTCCTGAGTTGCCCAAAGAATTTAAAAATTATTTAACTTATCATTTTAAAGTTGAGCAAGAAGGAAATCACTTTTTACACATTACTGATGGCGCAAATTATGTCATAGAATCAAACGGATTAGAAAATTGGTTTTTTGGTATAGATGAAACTGATATTAAATTAACAAGAGTCAGTAAAAATGTAATTAAAATAAATGATATAAATATTGAATTTAATGCAAACATTCCACATAAATTATATATTCAGGATAAATTTGGTAAAATTTATAAATTATCAGATTCACTAAATGAATTGTATCCTTTTCATCCTAAGACGGAAATTGATGTCACCAAAGAAATAGATGCAAATCATCACGATACGTTACAAAATTTAAATGAATTTATTGAACGTACTTATATAGACAATATTGAAACAAACTTTAAATATTTAAAAATAAAAAATCACCCACATGCTAAATTAATAAAAAACTTTAAAGCACCTGTTTTTTATAATTTAACTAGTAAAGAAGTTATTCACATAAATGAAGCAGAAAAATTTAAAAATCTAAATAATGTACAAATTTATGACGAGCTAAATGGAAATATTATATTTTACAATGAAAAAGAAAAAACTCTTTCATATAAAGATAAGAATAATAAAAATTATATTCTAAATAATGTAAAAGAAATTTATAAAAATGGCGATAATGTTATTGCAGAAACAACTAATTATAGACACTCATTTTATGAAATTAGAGAAGACGGTGTCTTTTTAGTTGAAATTGATAAAAATTATTCTGACATGCATTATATAGCAGCTCAAACGAAAGAATTTGAAATCAGTGATGTTGTGACATTAACTTATCGAGATTTTCCTTATTTCTTATCCATGTTTTCTGGTTATAGAAATTTTCAAGGGTCAGGTATTATTTCAGGATGGTATTTTAACGACATACAAAAATCTTATATGCTTCCCTATAAAACAGAAAAATCCGTCAGTCGGCTTGTTGGCTATCGAAAAGAGAATAAGACAGCTTCATCATTTTTTATATATGAAAAGAATAATAATATTTCAGAATTATCAATGTTAAAATATGCAAACAATTCTTTCAAGAAAATGCGGACAATTGTACTGCCAAATAATGATTCCATTTATGACATTAAAATGTATTTAAATGAACCTATTATTCTTTCTAATAATGGTGTTATTTATAAAATAGATGAAAATTTTGAACCATATATTATTGCTTTTAATCAAAAATGGTTAAAGGAATATGTGGGAATAAATTTAAAAGAGGTATTAAGTAGTATAAAGAATAAGAAAAATTATCTCTATTTATTGACCAATACACAAAAGGCTAAGATAGATTTTGTTCAGAATAAGATATTTACTTATACGAAAAATAAACTTCCTTTATTAGACAAAAACATAAATAATAATACCTATTTTTATGATGTTGTATATAATAAGCCTTTTTACATTAGTAAAAATTATTTAGAAATTTATAATTTTAAAATTGAAAAAGAGAGTAATGATAATTTAGTAGTGTTAAAATATTTGAAAAACGATAATTTTGAACAGAGCGAAATAGAACTTAATTTTAATTTAAGTAACAATGATAAATTTGATAAGACAGAATTTTTACTTTTAAAATTTTTACAAAATAATTTTAACTTCATTGATCCAAAAAAATTAAAGGGAATGACAGATGCTGAATAAAATAAAAAATATTATTAGTAAGGCTTTTATTTGTTTTATTACTTTTTTTGTGTGCATTCAAGTACAAGCAATGCATTGTAATTATATTCAAGAAGAGCAAGTACATTATTCTGCTAATTTAAATAATATTCATTTAAATGCTTATCATGTTTTAAATGAAATTCATCATGCAAAACAAAATAATTATGCACATGTTAGGTACTGGACACGAAATGGTACCGATTATGTCTCTTATAATGGAGGTTTGCATTACTACTCTACAAAGCCATGGCATAACAGAGAAGGTAGACTTCCTAATTTAAGTACAGAGCATACCTGGTGGCAAGGAAATTTGGTTCGAAGAGAATTTTATGTTGAACACGACATCGTTCCTTACTATCAAGGTATAAACAGAGGATCTCACCGAGTGGTGTATAATTCTTATACTGGTGAAAGTTTTTATACAGCAGATCATTATAATTCTTTTGTTAGAATTCAAAGTAACTGGACAAATGGTTATACTTTTGTGCCGCATTGAGGAAATGCGGTGGTTAATATTTTAATGATTTATTTTGGTATAGTTATAAAATTTAAATTTTCTATTGATATTTAATGTGTCTATAATTTTTATTTTGATTATACAATTTTTAAACTGTATCTGGTAAATTAAGAAAAATTATACTTATAAAAATAATTTATAAGTATAATTTTTGAAAAAAATCTTTGTCAGCTCCTTGCAAAAAACATTGTTCTTGCTTAGGTAAACTATTTATAAAACAACAAATAAAAAGTAAACAAGCAAGTAATTTGTTTTTAATGTATTTTTGGTTTATTTTTATGTATGGGGAAGAAATAATAATTAAGCAAATAGCAATCAAGCTAAATTGTTGCATAGTAGCTCCATTAAGTAATAAGTATGTTTTATTCAGGTACTTTGGCTTAAAGCCATTTAATTAGAATATAAAGAAAAATTTATAAAATCAAGTTATTATTGGTTTTTTTAGAGTGAAAAAGTTTCATTTTAAAACTATCATTAAAAAATGTCTGTTAATTGTGCAATTATAAAAACTAAGGTTTAAGAAAAATTTAAAAATCAAAATTTATTCTCAAAAGAAATAATTTAAATAGAAAATAATTAATGTTTACTATTTTATAATAGTTTTTATTAAATTTGTTATTATCTGCCTGTACGGCAGTAAGTTAAACTATTATTTTATAGTCTAATTAAATTTTCTAAGCTACCTGTACGGTAGTTTAGAAATGATATTATATAATTATTACAAATGCAATTTCATTTTTCTTATAATGTTTAGAATAGAAATATTTCGAAGAATATATCTTGATTTAAATAAGAAAACAGAATGATTATAAAACACCCCAAATATAATATTTACTTGATCAAATATTTTAAAAAATAGGCTATTTTATTTATTATAACTATTACCTAATTAGCCTGTGCGGCAGTGAACAAATGATAGGTAGGATGTTACGAATTTCTAAATTTCTAAGCTGCCTGTGCGGCAGTGACCTAAAAATTTTGCAATTAGAGCTTCAATGTATTTTCTAAGCTGCCTGTGCGGCAGTGAACAACCTCCATTTTTAGATTTAATTATCCATACTTTTCTAAGCTGCCTGTGCGGCAGTGAACTACCAATTAATGCACATATCGAAACACTTTTATTTCTAAGCTGCCTGTGCGGCAGTGAACGTGACTTCTGTTAAGAAAACATTAGAGCAGTTTTTCTAAGCT
>CAYSZE010000333.1:0-5582 GCA_964435255.1 uncultured Oligoflexia bacterium | reverse complement strand
AGACAGAAGGATTAAATTGGTTAGCTGATATGCTGCCAAAAAATAAAAAATACGGATGTCCGTATGGGGGTGGGAATCTTTACTTGGGTAAAACGATAAATATGAATGATAGAGATTTTGTTATAGAATTTATTAAAACTCTTTATCAACCTCATATAGCAGCTGAAATTAGTGATTTGAGTGGTTATTTGCCAGTAACTAAGTCTTCATTTAAGTTACAAAAAATAAAAGATAAATATAATAAAATACAAGCTTATAAGAATGTTTTTAGGCAAGTACCTTATGCGCAATTAAAAATGATGGGAATACAAAATTTAAAAATCAGAGAAAGTTTAAAAAAAGCAATAGATAGAACTTTGGATGAAGGAATGCAGCCTGAAAAATCATTAAAGAAAGCACAACAAGAGCTTGATAAATTTGAATATTAATATTCACTGTAAAAGTATAATCAGCATTTAATTATATGTTTTTAAATTTAGGTATTCTTTATTTTGATTATGAAGGAGTTTAATTCATTTGTGCTGTTAAAAAGCACTTCAGCATTATATTTAGCTAATAAATTTTTATTCATAACTAAAGAAAATTTATTTACTTTATCAAATCCATCTATTTCTGAAAAAGGATCAAACATTTTATTTGCAACGTCTTCGGCTAAAGTTTCGCCATTAAAAGAAAATATTATAACAATTTCTTCTGTATTTTCAGAATTTTGCCAACTGACTTCTAGCCAAGGTTCTTCTGACTTTTTCAGAAAATCACAAGCAGTTTTAATAAGATTTACAACAACTAAAAATAAAACAGAACGGGAAAAATTTAGTTTTAATAACTGTGAACCTTTTAATTCCTTTAAAAGAACATTTTTAGAGAGTGCATAATATTTACATATTTCTAGTGCTTCATTTAGAATATCATACATTTTAAACTAATGGGGTTTTTCAAGTTCTATAGAATCTAAAAATTGGAGATAATTTTTTAAAATATTTCTTATTGAATCAGATGCTGTTTTTAACATGCTGATTGAGGTTATTACCGCAGGGTTAACGTTCATTTTTTCTTCTTTATTTAAAGTATCAAGTGCGATAAAAATTTGTGTTAATGACGTATTGATAGAATGAATAACACCTGAAGCAAATGTGTCTATTGCATTTAAGCGATCTACACTACTTAAAACATTTTCTAACTTCAATATTTTTACTTTATCCTCAAATTGAGAAAATGCAATTTCTATAACAATTTGTAATTCTCTTTCTTGAAATGGCTTTAAGACATATCCATAAGCACCACTTGATTTAGCCCGATTGAAAGTACTTGTTTCTTGATTTGCAGTAACATATATTATTGGGACAAGTTTCTGTTCTAATATTTTTTGCGCTGTTTTAATACCGTCATCTTGACCTTTTAAATGAATATCCATAAGTATTAAATCGGGATTATGCAAAAAAAACTGCATTATTGCTTTCATAGAATTATCAGCAATACTAACAACTTCATAACCAAGACCTGTAAGTATATCTTCTAAATTTTTTGCTAGAATAATTTCGTCTTCAACTATTAAAATTTTCTTTTTAGTTAACTGTTCTATTTCAGCCATTTGCATTTCCTTTTATTAAATGTAATTTCTAATTTAACCCCAGTATTGCCATCAAAATTATAGCTTCCATCTAATTGTTGAGTTAGTAGTTTAATTAGTTGAATTCCTATAGATTTTTTATTTATATTCATTATATCTTTAAATCCTAGGCCATTATCTTGAAGAATTAGTTTAAAATTATCTGTCTCATCTTGCCAATGTATTAGTATTTCACCAGAGTCTTTCTCTTGAAAAGCGTACTTTATTGAATTTGTAATAAATTCATGAATTATTAAACCAAGTGGTAAGGATTGCTGTAAGGGGATAAATATATTTGCAGGGACATTAACATTTATTTTAATGTTATTTTGCTTATTAAAAATATTTTTTGTATTAACTGTCAAACCATTAATGTACTTTTTTAAGTCAACACTACCAAAGTTTTTATCTTGATATAATGCTTCATGTAATAAACTAATAGATAATACTCTGCTTTTCATTTCTTTTAAGGTATTGATAATTTCTTCTGCTTTTGAGTCTTTAATTTTCCAGTCAAATAATGCGTTTAAAATTGCTAAATTATTTTTAACCCGATGGTGAACTTCACTTAAGAGTATTTCAATTTGGTTATTTTTTTCAGATAATTTTTTATTATTTATTTCTAAATTATTAAAAAATTTAGATCTTGTTTCTATTAATATTCCTTTAATTTTTTTAAAAAAGTATATATCATTTTCACTCCAAGCTTCACTTTTGTTTTTAACTTCTTGATACCAAGTTTTAAAAGAATTTCTTGGCCCAAGATTGCCATCTATATCAGAAAAAGTATTTGGATTACCACTCCATTTTAAAGAATGAATCAGTTCTTTTCTGATTAAAGCAAAGAATTCACCGCTATTATCTTCAATATTAAAATACATAATACCAGAAATGTCTGGAACTGTTTTAAAATAATTGCTAAATTTTGAAATTTCATTAGAATAATTAATAGAGTTTGATTTTAAGTATTCTAATAGTGATTTTATTTCGTTAAGATCGTATTTGTTTTTTATATCATTGGATAAATTAACAGTATTATTGTTTCCATATATGAAGCTATCAAATTTAATAACACTTTTTAGCAAATTAAAATGCTCAATTTGCATTTTTTCAAAATGACATCCTGCATTCTCAAATTCAGATTTAAAATCTATTAAAAAGTCACTTTTATAAATATTATTTAATTTAGTTTGATTTAGTTGGATTTTTTGCGAAAAAATATCTACTAATATGCTTATTTTATTCATTGTAAATAATGGGATCATTTTTTGGCTATAATTATGACATCCAAAGAGCCCTTTTAGCTTTCCATTTTCTATGACACTAAATGAAGCAGAAGAAGTTATGTCCATGTTTTTTAAATATTGTATGTGAGTTTTGCCAATAGCTCTAACTATTGATAATTCTGATTGGTGACTCTTCTTTTCACCAATTATATTAATTGGTTTATAATTTGCATTTGGGATAATCCGCATTCTATTTTTCACATAATGACTCCGAACGTTTTGTGGGATATCAGAAGCGGGAAAATGATGGTATAAATAAGATTCGCAGTTTTTGTCTTTACTTTCAGCTGACACATAGCCATGTCCATCAGACTCAAATTGACAATAATAGACTCGATCAAAATTTGTTATTTTGCGTATTAAATGACATATTTCCATAGACAATTCATCATTATTACTGCCGAAATTTATAATTTTTTTACTGAAATTGTTTATTAAATTTGTAGTAAATTCATTATCTTCTGTGTTATTATTAGTAAATATTTCTAGAATAATGTTATTGCTTTCTTTATAAATATAGCATTGTTTTAAAGAATTATCTTTAATTAAAGGGTTAAAATTTAGTTCTAGACAGAAGTAATTATCATTATTTTCTCTTAAATTATTTATAGCAGAAATTAAAATATTTGTACTTTTTTCTTCTATTATTTCTGTAATATTTTTTCCTAATATAGAAAAGTTTTCGCTTAAATAAGCTGTTAGAATATTTTCGGAGACTGAGTTGATTGTCATACTCTCAAGTTCATTAACCAAAAAATAACAAAATTCTTGAATTTGGTTGAACTCAGTAATTTTTATGTTTTCGCAGTATTTGAATTTTTCTATTGTATCCATTTTTTTCTCTTAAGTTACTTATTTTTATAATCATATATATTATATATGTTCTTTTATTTCAAGTACTAATTAATAATTATTTAGAAAAAAACACAGTGCGAATGATAGGTTTGTTAAAAAGTAAACTATTTTAAATATTTTAATTTCAATTTATATGATTATAATTTAACTTTACTTATAAACAATCTTTAAAATCTTCTGTCATTATTTTTCTAATAAAATTTTCTTTCTTTAACTTTGCGATAACTTTTTCAATTTCTTTAATTTTATTTGCATATTTGCTTTTTTTAGCTATTGCTAGATAATTTGGAGTGGACTCTATTACTTTTTTAGAGGTATATAAAGATTCTGCCTTAGCACCACTTTTCATCAAAGTAATAGAAGCAATTAGTTTATCAGCTATAAAGAAATCGGCATCTTTTTTAAGAATTTTTGTAATACAATCGTTTATATCTTCTTCATCAACACGAATAATTTTATTATTTGAACTTAATTCATCAATTTTTTTGCCGAGACTATAGCTTTTACCAGAACAAATTTTTTTGCCATTGAGTTCTTCAATATTATTTTCAATTTTTGTAACTTCATCCTTGTCACCGATAGCAATTATTTCTTCTGTAAAAATAGACTCATTAGGAAAAATTAAAAAATCTTCTCTATTTTTGTTTTTAATAGCAGGAAATATGCCATCTATTTCTTGTCTCTTGGCTTTTTCTAAAGCATTTTCCCAGTTACTTATGACTATATCATCTTTTATGTTTGTTAATTTAAAAATTTCTTTTATAAAATGAATTGATATGCCTTTTGCTGTTTGTTCGTGTAAACAACTAAATGGAGGATATTCTAACGTGTAAAAAGTAGCATATGACTTACCAGCAACCAATATTGACAGGAAAAGAAGAATTTTTTTTATATTTTGCATTTAAACCTCAGATAAAAGTTATCCTCCGACTAGCTTTTTGACAGCTTCTATCAAAACCTCAGGTTTAAATGGTTTAGTGATCCAGCCACTAGCTCCAACTTTTTTAGCTTCAGCTATCATTTCTGCTGCGCCTTCTGTAGTTAACATAAGGATAGGAGGATGAGGTAATTCATTACTTGTATTAATTTGGGAGACCATTTCAAGCCCCCCTAAGTTAGGCATATTAATATCGCTGATAATAGCTTTGACATCTTTATTCGCTTTTAATTTCGCTATACCATCTAGTCCATCTTCCGCTTCAATGACTTCAAACCCCCCTTTAGTTAAGGTAAAATTCACTTGTTGGCGAATAGTTTTAGCATCATCAACAATTAAAATTTTATGAGCCATTTGTTACCCCATTAGATTAAATGATTATAAACTGATGTCTAATTATACAAGTAGGTATTTATAGTTCAATAGACAAAAAATAAACACTGAAAACTTATTTATTTAGGAAGTGTATGCTATTAATATTTAAATAAAATATTTTGAGATCGTTTCTTTAATAATTCTGGAGTCATTAATGGAAGACTTAAAAGTAAATCAAAGTACTGCTATGCCAAATCTTAACCTTTCTACTATGTCAGCATTAAAACATGAAGAATATAAAGGAATGGTTGAGAATTCGCCAATTAACATTATGTACTGCGATTTGAATTTTGTAATCACTTATATAAATCAAACCAGCCGAGAGACTTTACAAAAAATAGAAAAGTTTTTACCTATAAGAGTCAATGCGGTTGTTGGTTCTTGTATTGATGTTTTTCATAAAGTACCAGCGCATCAAAGACGAATTTTAGCAAATGATAAAAACTTACCTCATAGAGCTATTATGCCAATTAAGAGTTGAGAATGTGTATTTAGAAAAAGAACATGTACTTAAAAAGGC
>CAYSZE010000332.1:0-2750 GCA_964435255.1 uncultured Oligoflexia bacterium | reverse complement strand
GATGCTTATGAAAAACTTTTCATAAACAAAGGAGATGTCATTATAAGCAGTAAAATTATCGCTGACATCGAAATCAAACAAAACTATGAAAAGGCTCTGAAGTATAAAAAAATAGACTTTATATTTGATAATAAGTTAACTTACTATTTTATGGTCAGAAAATCCAGAAAAGATGCTGAAAAAATTGTAAATATATTTGAAAAGAACATAAAATTAGATAAAAATAAATTAAAATTAAAAGAATTATATAAGAAATATGTAGAAGAATATAAATATTAGAATCAAAATAAAATTGCCACTAATTCATTTGATAATTCCTCAAATACTGTTAAAATGTTTGCATTTTTTTCAACTGAATTTGTTTTCTCTTTCAACATTCCTGTCAGACCGCTACCAAGCATTGCTATAAATAAATTCAATGTATTTCTATTCGTAATTTCTTTGGGTTTTATTAAGAGCCCTAATAATTTATGGATAGGATAATGCTTTTGTTGCGCACTAGAATCCTCAGCCCTGACAATATTTCGTTTAAAAGTTTCTAACTTTCCACTCACAGCTTCTCTTTGCAATAAATAGCTTAAATCTTTTAATTTATCATTTCGTGCTTGTTCTTCTAAGAACCTTGCCTTGCCAAAGTCAAAAGCTTTAATAATCGGAAACCCTAAGTTATCAATGACAAGCTTAATATTTCCCATATGCATATCCCCATGCTGTAAATTTAAAGTATACAGACAGTAATGGATATAAATAATTTGATGAATTATTTGTGCAATAAACTTCTTTAATTCATAAATATTATTTTCAATTACATTTAAAAAAGATACAGATTTTTTTAATATTTCATAATAACCATATAAAGATGAATCATTACTCGATTGTTCAGGTAAACAAGAACTAATATTAGCTTTTTCATAAAGAGAAACTCTTCTATATCTTGCAAATGAAAAAGTGCTCTCTGATTCTATTTCATTTTGAAATGAAAAAAACAGATCTCTAATATGCATATTATCTTTCGTAAGGAGCTGATTTAAAGCTTCTTTCATATTATTTTCTTTGGTAAAATCTTTCATAGCTCCAGGGGTTTTAGCATAAACTAAAGCACTTTTAGGATCAAAACTTTTATGCTTTCCCCCCATACTTAATGGATCGGTTGGTAATTCAGAGGAATAAGTTTTTAATCTATTTTCAAGTGAATATGAGCTCGTCATAATTCTTTTTTGAATCGTTTTTCGAAAACCAATATCACCCAGATCATCAACTAATTTTTCATTACTTTGCTTATGTTTTAAATTTTTTTTATGCTCTAATAAATCGGTTATAAATTGAAATTGAGAATGACATACATGGCAACAAAACATAAAAAATCCTTTTTTATAATAACAAACAGATCTATATAATAATATTTATTAATCGCTGAGTATCTATATTAACTCAATTACATTTTTCATTAGAACAGGAATATGATCAGAGGCTTTGACTCTAGATATATCTTCAAAAGAATTCATTTTTATATTTCTGACTTTACTTGTTTTAATTAAAAACCCAATTCTATCCAACCAACCCAAATCAATTTCATCTCGTCTTTTATGACTTAATTGCAGCCTTGCCTGATTGTTAAAAAAACTCATTTGCAATATTTTTAACATTTTATAGTCACTCGAATAGTCTATAAAAGGTTGAAATGTATCTAGTAATTCTTCACTACGAAAGAACCTTTTATAAGTCGGCAAAAAAATATTATTAAAACAAGGTTTGGGAAATTCAAACTTATATTTATAAATTAAATTAGACTCAAGTAAAGTATCAGCAACAAAGAGATAAGTTCTAAGACGTGGATGCGAAAGAGCATTCGCTAAAGAAAAAGAACATTCAGGATTTATTCCTAAAGAAGACAATACTCTGGCTCGCAAACGATAATTTAAATCGCCCATGAAAAATATAACATCACTTGTTTCAGTTTTATTATTTTCATTATTTAATTCATATTCTTTTTTTAAAAGATCATCAATTTGCTGTTCTCTTATTTTTGGAGAAAAGGAATCTAAATGAGCCGTAATTAAAGAAATATTAATATCTTTAAGTTTAAAAGTGGATATTATTCCTCCTTTCCCCGATATTGATTGTCTAACTTTTTTGTTTCTGACTATAATTTTTTCTAAACTTATGTCCTTTTGGTAAATAACTCCCAACTCTTGATGATTTATTGCTTCATTTAATTTAGTCATTCCAGAAATATATTCAATGCTGGCAATTTCATAACTAGCAATATTACTTAATTTTTTATTTAATTCTTTTTTTATTCTTACAGTAATTGAATTATTTTTATCAGGACGAGCTCCTCTTGCTTCTTGAATCCCAATTGCTATAAGTTCAGGGCTTCTAGAGCTTATATTTAAAATTTTTTCTATTATTATTAATATATCTTCATTTGAAACAATCTGGTTCCCGCAATTCCATGTAAGTAAAGCTATATTCAACATAAACTTCTCAATATTAATAATTATATAAATTTTATTTACTACATATTTATACAATAAATAATTAAAAAAGTAATATACAAATAAAGATAAATCAACAAAACAATAAGGATAATATATAAATTTAAATAATATAATGCCAGTTAAGAGTTGAGAAAAAGATTGGAAGGATTGAAGAAGTAGCTCCAATTTGTTAAATAATTTTTGCGAAAAAAAAGTAACAAAGGAGCTACCAATGGATTGGCAGAACCAACTCATCACTGTTTACCTTAC
>CAYSZE010000331.1:0-6128 GCA_964435255.1 uncultured Oligoflexia bacterium | reverse complement strand
CAACACCTGTTGCTGCTCCTTGGTAAGGTTCCAAATAACTTGGGTGATTATGCGATTCCATTTTAAATGCAATGCCATAATTTTTGTTAATTGCGATAACACCTGCATTTTCACCAGGACCTTGAATAACCCAAGGTTCTTCCGTATGCAGACGTTTTAAATGCAGGCGGGACGATTTATACGAGCAGTGTTCACTCCAAAGAGCGCCACAAACTGCAAGTTCTTCTACGCTTGGCAATCTTTGTAATTGGTTGCAAAATTTAAGCAGTTCATCTTGATTTAATCCAAATTGTTGTGCTTGTAGAAGATATTCTTTTGTTAGGAGTGAGGAATTAAACATGACAATCTCCTTGCGAAATATTTTCAAAGAATAAAGCGAGTGGACTGTTTTTCTTTATGGCAATATTTTTTGCTTGCGCTATTCCTAAAAGAAAAATCAAACCTTCGTTGCCTCCTAAAATATCTTCTGAAGCTCTTTCTGGATGCGGCATCATTCCAAAAATGGTGCCGTTTTCATTAGTAAGTCCAGCAATTGATTGATAACTGCCATTTTCATTATTGTTATAAAAAACGGCTGCATTGTTTACAGCAAGAGTTTTTTCTGCGGTTTTAATTGGTGGTAACCAGTTTCCCATCCCACACGACATAGGAATAAATATCTCTGTGCTAAAAATATTTTTAATTTTCTCTAAAGATTTTCCTGCGAATTGTGGGATCCAAAGACTTTTTTTGGCTGTTTGGGTTAGATCGAAATATGAGGAATCAATTCTAATAGAAACTGGAAAATGATGATGTTGGTGTGTAATGTTTTTTACTAAAGTACCAGGAAGCAAACCGCTTTCACACAAAATTTGAAACCCGTTACAAATTCCGAGAATAGGAACATTTTCTTTGGCTTTATTTTTAACATAGCACATTTCTTTTGTGCGAGCCGCTAATGCACCTGCTCGCAGGTAATCACCAAAGCTAAATCCCCCTGGTATAAAAATAAAATCTATTTCATTAGGAGATAAATGAGCATGTTTTGTTAAATCTAAAAATTCGACATCTGTTTCAAGATTTTTTGCAATCCATAAAAGAGATTCTTTTTCACAATTAGTACCAGGAAAAACTGGTATTAAAGTTTTTTTATTCATTGAATAACCTCAACCTTGTACTGCTCAATGACAGGGTTATGTAATACTTCATGCGTGTATTTATTGATCATTTCTGGTGTGGTATGACCAGGCATTCGAATTAAAAAAGACTTTTGTTGCCGCATATCTATGACTTCTACGGCAGAAGCTTTCATATCGTTTGCTATTGTTTTAGCCTCGGTGTCAAGAACATCAGGAAGAAGTTCTACAGTTACTTTAAATATTTTTTGTAATGCTGGTACTTTAATATCTAATGGAATATTTTCTTTTCTTGCAAATTCTTCGGGAGTAATACCAAAAACTCTTTTGAACGTAACAGGAACAGTTGCTAGATATCTATTTGTATCAAATAAGTTAGATAAAGTATTACTACCAACTATTTCTGTTACTTTTTTATTGGCAAGTAGATCTGTTAGAAATTGTTTTTGTTCTACTCCAACTGTAGATACTTTTGCTGAAATGGAAAGAGCAATAGCTTGCACATATTCATAAGCTTCTGTGCGATTCATCCCACTGGATACAAGAGCTGTTAAAACACTTTGGCTAGCCCAAAGACCACCTGTTTTCCATAAATTTGCCGCCATTGCTTCTGGACGAATTTGCATTCCTTCTATGAGAGAAGCGCAACGCGCAAGCATAAAATCAGTTGTAATAAACATATCTGGTAAGGCAAAACGTTCAACGCTGCTATGAGAAATATCTCTTTCATGCCATAATGCTACATTTTCAGATAGCATTCCTGCATAACCACGAATGGTGCGGGCTAATCCGCATAAATTTTCGGCAAGAATAGGATTTTTTTTGTGTGGCATAGCAGAACTGCCTTTTTGTTTTTTACCAAAGGGTTCTAAAACTTCACCTAATTCTGTACGTGCCCAATGTCTTAAATTGGTAGCAAAGCGATCAACGGCGTTGGTTGCTGCTAAAATAGCGCTAGTAAAAATGACAAATCTGTCGCGGGGAATAACTTGGGTTGCAACAAATTCTGGTTCTAAATTTAGTTTATTTAATACGGCGGCTTCAAATTGTGGTGTCATTTGTGAATAAGTACCAACAGCTCCAGAAAGTTTACCAAATGCCATCAGTTTTTCGGCTCTGAGAATTTCAGAATGTGCTCTTTGAAATTCCGCAAAATGGCTTGCAAGAACTTGACCAAAACTCATGGGTTCAGCATGGATACCATGGGTTCTACCAATGCAAACAGTCTGTGCTTGTTCAAATGCTCTACTCGTAAGTTGTGTTCTAATTTTTTGGATTGTATTTGCTAGGATTGTGAGAGATTTGCGGATGCGAAGGGAAAGGCTTGTATCTAAAACATCGGAACTGGTCAGTCCTTTGTGGAGAAAGTGCCCCTTGTCTCCCATAGCATCGCCAACTTCTGCAACAAAGGCGATGACATCATGTCCCGTTTCCTGTTCTCTCAGCAGATAATCGCTAGGACTTTTGCTTTTTAATGCCTTCTCAAAGATGGCAAGTATTTCTTCTGGAGCTTCGCCTGATTCAACTAAAACGGATAAGTGCGCCTTTTCGACTTCTGCCCACGATGCATACTTCGCATCTTCTGTCCACAGAGCTTTCATTTCGGGGCGAGAATAACGTTCAATCATAATGCAAACCTCCGGATATATATGTATGTTTACACGGTCATTTTCTAATAGATAAAAATATTTCAATGTACAAGCTTTAATCTTAAAAAGAAGAGAAAAACAAAAAATATATAATAGTTACCAACTTAAGCCGATATCTAGAAAAAGCATTAAAATAAATCCAATAATAAAACCAGTTGTAGCTTTTGTATTATTTGTTTCTTCCTTATGAAGTTCTGGGATCATTTCTCCGCAAATGACATATAGCATGGCTCCTGCACAAAGTGCTAAAGCGGCGGGTAAAATAGCAGTTGAAAATGAAGTCGTTAAACATCCAAGTAAAGCGCCAACGGACTCTGCAATACCAGTAATGAAAGTCACTTTAATTGCATATGAATTTGAATACCCATAAGATTTTAAAGATAAAGCAACAACAAGTCCTTCAGGGATATCTTGGAGAGCAATACCAACAATAATAGGAAGAGCTATTTTTATTTCACCACTTCCTAATCCCACACCAACAGCCATTCCTTCAGGAAAATTATGAATGGTAATGGCTAAAATAAATAGCCAGATCCGTTTTAAAGATCTTGTATCTGTTCCTTCTTTGCCTTTTAAAAAATGTTCATGGGGAATTTTTTGATTAAGATAACTGATAAATAAACTACCAAGAAAAATAAAAATTGAAATATAGCCAGCAATTAATAATTTGTTAGCAAATTTACTTTCAGCTAAAGAAATAGCTGGGTTAATTAATGAAAAGCAAACGGCTCCTAGCATAACACCAGTACTTAATCCCATAAGAATATTTTTTATTTTTAAAGAAATATTTTTAAAAAAATATATTGGAAAAGCACCAATACTAGAAGCTAAAAATGTAACTCCTGTTCCAATCAAAATTGTATTTAAAAATTGTGAATTTGAAAGCACGTTTCCCTTTCATTTGCGAATCACGGTTAAAAATCTTTTACTATTGTAAGCTAAAATACTGAGTGAGGAAAGTTTGCGCAGTTTTTTTCAAAGGTAACTTAACCCTTTAACAATAGCTGATAATTTTATAACTGTATGTATTTTATCTAAAGAAACTGAGATATCGAGTAAAGCTTTTTCATGGGCAATAACACACTTCTCACAACTATTTAAAATACTGACTGCAAGAGCTAGTAATTCAAAAGTTTCTTTAGGCATAAAGGGCTTAGCTAGACTATTCATTCTTAACCCAGGGGAACCGTAATTCATTTCTGTATTTTTAGAGTTATTTTCAGAAAAATATCTAAATTTATAGTAAGTATTTAGCATTCCCATAATTGCAGGAATTTGTTTTGCTTCGTTAATAAGTGTTAAATCAATATTCATTAGAGTGGCAATTTCAGTAGAGACTTGAAATAATTCATTAAACTTTAAATTATGGCTTAAACAGATTAACAGTAAAATTTTTTCTTCGTTTGTTAAATCAGAAGAATCTATGTGTTTTGTAAAATTTAATTTTAAATCTTTTGGAATTAAACCTACCTTATTTTCTGTGAATTTATTAATAAAAATATTTAAATTTTCCATATTTTCTCCAAATAAAAGATGATTTATAAACTAAATCATCTTTTTGAAATTACTTAATTGTTGCTTGACCTTTTTCCCAATTACAGGGACATAGTTCATCAGTTTGCAGTGCATCTAGAGTTCTTAGCACTTCTTTAACATTCCGGCCTACGGCTAAGTCGTTTATGCTGAGCCAGCGAATGCTTCCCGTAGGATCCACAATATACGTTGCTCTAAAAGGTACTTTTTCTTGAGGATGCAAAACACCTAAAGCTTTGCTTAAGGCTTTTTTGTTATCAGCAAGCATAGGAAATTGGAGAGCTGTTAAATCGGGATGATGTTGCCGCCATGCTAAATGTACAAATTGGCTGTCTGTACTAACGCCATATAAGTAAGTGTCTCTGTCGATAAATTCTTTGTTGGCTTTATTAAATTCAGCAATTTCTGTGGGGCAAACAAAAGTGAAGTCCATAGGCCAAAAGAAAAAGACAGCCCAGTGCCCTGTAATTGTTTGATTGTCTATAGTCGTAAACTCTTTCCCTTTTTCAAGTGATACTACGGCAGGAACAGAGAAGTTTGGAAATTTTTCAGTAATACCTAATAGCTTTGACATAAGAACACCTCGGATAATGTGTATAAATAACAAAATTAGAATAAGTCTAAAAATATTATTTGTCAAATTTAAAGCTGCCATTTTGGCAAAAAAAAATCTCACATTTTAAATGTGAGATTTTATTATTCTAAATTTATTTTCTAATTTAAATTAGTTATTTTCTAAATTCTTTTTAAAAAATGATTTAGCTGAGGAAAGATTCTTTTTATCACGCATACAGATACTTAAAGTAGAATCTTGACGGTCATATGCACGATACATGTATTTCCAATCACCATTACATTTTACATATGATTCTTCAACATCATAGCTTGGAATACGTTTACGAGTTTTTTTGTCAACATTATCTCCAAATTTTTGTACCCATTCGTAAACAGTTTTATGAGAAACTTCAACGCCGTGAGCTAACATTTTTTCAGAAACTGAACGGAATGTCATGTTTTGTTGGAAATAGAGTTGAACAGCAGTTTCAATAACTGCCCATGGGTAACGATGTTGTTTATCAATTCTTTCTTTGCTTGCCATTACTAAAAACTCCCTTACAAAAAACAAGATGAATATGTATACGAACCCCTCTTAGAAGGTAACGTAACAGTGCTTTTTTGATAGCTCAAGTGAATTTTATAGGCAAGCTTTATTTATATAATTTATTATTTATTGGGATAAATATTTAAGATATAATCAGATTATTTGTCACTGTATTAATATCTAGGATTTGCGCGAATTTAGCGCTTAACCCAATCCATCGTTCAATCGCTGGTTTAACCATACCAACTAATACATAGCAAGCTTCTTTTGGGCTATCATGTACTGCTAATAGTGTGGCATCTTCAACATGATTGGCAATTGTATCGAGTTGTTTAAGACACTCTTGAGCTTCTTCTTCAATATTATTGGGGTCTTTATCTAATAAATAAATAGGCCGCGCCCCTAAAGATAGAAAAAGATTACAATCATTTAAAAGAGTTTCAAGACTTTTTTCATAATTCTTACCCGATTCCCATAATCTTACTGCGACAACTTTTAAATCAAATACAAGAAGTCCAGCCATATCAAGAGCGACTTGTAGACTTTCATAAGACAATTGTTCTGGAGTGTCAATTTTTACATCTACTGTATCTTCAGTCTCTAATTTTAACCTATGAAATTCAGGATTATCAATGTCTATTGCGCTATTATTTACAGAAATAGATGTTAAAGCGCTATTGTTTTTTAGAGCTATTGCTTCTAATTTATTAATTAAATTTGAAATATTAT